>NZ_JANGCA010000150.1:0-1215 GCF_024463855.1 Clostridium sp. DFI.1.208
TTCTTTTGGACTCACACTTTTTTTTGCTTGGAAACTACAATAAAACAGCTAAAATAGTTCTTAAACAATTAGAGAATTTCCAACTTAATACACCGCAAAGCACAATATTAAATAGATCACCAAAAAAGAGGACTTCATCAAAATACACTTCATACAAATAATCTATCTTCTCAAGACATAAGGGAATGCGTTGATGTTTTTTCAGCTTTTCCCTTAGCCACAGCAGCCAATTTGGGATATTTCGTTTTATATATTCAACAATATATGTGAATCCAAGAATAAATACTAATGATCCCAAATAAGATATGCCACTTATTATAGCTTTATTTGCTAATTTAGAGGAAGTAATTGCTATATATAGATTACCAAAAACAAGCATTCCATATACTAATGAAGCGGGGATACCTATAACTTTTATCAAACTTAGATTCTGTGCTTTCTTATCTCTATTCATATTTATCATTTTTTACTCACTTTCTTTATGAGGTAAACAAGGGGTAAATCACGCTATATAGGTTTTATAGACTGGTAAGCGGAATCGTGTGTTGGATGTCAATAGTTCGGTTGACTTGATAATAGAAAAAGGGAAGTACTGTTGTTTTGCACTTCCCATACAATTCTCCTACTAACTAATGATATTCTACTGACATCATTTTACTGATCAAATAGCATCTATGATGTCCATTGCCCCGAGCATCATAAATTTTAATTATGACATCCTCTTGTCCGATATATTTTTCCACAAAATCTTTATCATAGCCAGAATCATCAGAAAAGTTCTTTTTGTAAATTTCAAGATACTCTTTATTTTTGATAATGACTTCTCCATTGATTACAACGCAGTTCCAATATATCTTTGTTTCTCTCAGATGTTTTCTGAATATCAATATTATATCACATAACAGAAATATCAAAATGTAAAATATTATCAATTTGACTATGATGATACCTAAAATCTGCATATTTCTCTTCCTTTCCATATACCTTAGACAGGGGATAAGAAGTATGTATCACATCCTTCATGTAAATCTTATTTTGTGGTGAAATTACTATCTGTTAGAATCCAATATTCGGGGATCTTCATAAGCATTCTGATAGGAAATAGCTAGTAGGAAGGATTCCCGGAGCTTTTTTGTAAAAGCCGTCAAGTATGTCTTCGACCATTTCAATACTCCTTCTGACCTTCATATCGATAAGGATCGCTCCATGATGATG
>NZ_JANGCA010000151.1:0-1190 GCF_024463855.1 Clostridium sp. DFI.1.208
ATCAAAAAATTCAATATATCCTTCAAAATATACAAAAAAAGACAATTTCATTTCGAAAATTGCCTATATACAATAAAAAGCCTATGTCCTTACGAAAAGGTATAGGCTTTTGTCAACAATCTGAAGAGAATTATATTAAATTCTCTTTCAATTTAGATAAGTTTATTTTTCACTTCTATCTTTGACTCGAAATAACATTTTGAAAACCGAGAACGCTGTAAAGTTTCATTTAATGGTTCTAATTCAAAAGTATCATTTCTTCGATACACATAATTTGATAACTCTACTTCATCCATAACTTGAAGGTTTTGAATTTTATACCAAGTTTTTCTTTCCTCATCTGAAAATATTTTAGGCGAATGTCTTTTTACTTCATCTTTATTTTCAGGAATAAATGGAGTTTTTGAACAAAGAACTTCTCCAACAACATCTGCTTTAATGTATTTTTTTTCCGTTCCTTGTTTAAAAAAGAAAACAATCATAGATATTCTATCTGTAAGTCGTGAATCCTGACTTACATTAGTAGAATAATAGACCCAATCATTTATTTCTTTTTCTTTCTCAAAATGTAAATTTAAAACTGTAGCAGGGTCAATCCCATTTTGATTATCAATAGATAAACGCAACGCAATCCCATGTATTTGATTTGTTAGCATATTGCTCCCACCTTTCTTGATTTCATCATACAACAAACAGTCATAACAGTCAAGATAGTCAAATATTTTTTTATTCTCTGCCAATAGTTTTATGCGTTCAATTTTAAAAGATATAATGATGTTTTTAAAAAGGTTGTTTCTCTATAAGATGATATAGTCTTGTTTATATCTTGTTTACAGAGTGCCGAATGATCAGTGTTTATCGACTCAAATTGAATTTAATATCCCCATGGAACAGATTTAATATCCCCTCATAACAGACGATTGGTATATTTATATCCCTATTAAATTTGACAAAGGGATAAAAAAAGTCAGAAGAAAATTCTGACTTATACGAATTCAACACAAAATTGTGGACTTACATGAATTTGAAAGTTTATATCTATTTATTTTTTTGTACAAAATTCTGAAGCATCTGCACTAAGTGTGGGTAGAAATCATCTAAGCTCATAAGATAGTTTGATTTCATAGTATAACCGGGAACATACGATCATGATCATATCGATAAGATTCTGTATATTCCTGAATCCATAT
>NZ_JANGCA010000152.1:0-1171 GCF_024463855.1 Clostridium sp. DFI.1.208
ACCTTTATCCTTTCCTTATCTTCTCCGGATTTCACTCCTGCTTTCTTCAATACGGAGCGCAGCTCCTGTATCCCGCAATCTATGGAATATTCAGGATCACGGATGCCATTGGGTACCTTTGGATATTCCTTGTTGAAAGGACCCTCTGCAGCCTGCATAGGATCCATACCTTCACCATGGGATTCCACTTCCATCACACACAGGATCAATTCGACATGATCCGCCATGTCATAGACCTCTGCTCTTTTCGTTACATAGGGACGATATCTTTCGACTGCTTCACTCAATAGGGAAGTCGAAAGATCGATATCATCTTCGCTACTGCCACCTCCGATACCGACCGCCGCAAACATCATGATTACAAGAAAGAAGGCTACTCCTATGAGCATCACCTTCTTTTCTGATCCGGAGATCATGCAGCGTCATCCTTTCGGATGCAATCTTCAAAATGTAAGATAGGTACATCCAATACCTTACACATCCGTATCAGGGTAGGAAGCTGGATACTCCTCCTGCCTTTCAATACCTCCAGGATATAAGGTAATGGTTCATCCAGCTTTCTGGCAAATTCTTCTTTCGATATCTTCTTCTTCCACAGTATGTATTTCAGATTATCGGCTAATCTTTCGTTCGTTATCCCTTTTTGTGGGCTTGGTCCTTTTCTCTTCTTTCTTTTCTTTTTGGATGTCATTCTCTCCCTCCTTCTATAAGCGTAGATAGCCGCTTCTCGTTATAAGTTCTCTACTCCCAGCAGCTCGAGGACGCGCGCAAGATCGAGATCATCCTTTATCTTGATACTGATCTGCTTGTCCGTGATCTTCACCGGAAGCTTGAGTACATCATGCATCGTATTCTGTATATCCTCGTATTTTGAAGATCGCGATTCCTTTTTCTCCTTGTTCGGATGCTCCTCCAATAGATTGAGATAGTCCTGAACGGAACGTGCACTGAATCCAGTGTCCATTGCGATCCACTCTCTTTTGAGTGTTCCGGTAGGTATGAGCCCTTCCTCTTTCGTTTGTTGGTAGTCCAGCAATGCTTCTCTTACGATCTGCAATTTCAGCTCTTTTGGTAAGGTTTCCCGGTTTGCATTCCCTCTGCGGACGAATCTGCGGATCTCACGCATCGTAAGCTCCTGCATTTTGACGATGGCCGGGATCTCTTCCCAGCG
>NZ_JANGCA010000153.1:0-1171 GCF_024463855.1 Clostridium sp. DFI.1.208
CGCTGGGAAGAGATCCCGGCCATCGTCAAAATGCAGGAGCTTACGATGCGTGAGATCCGCAGATTCGTCCGCAGAGGGAATGCAAACCGGGAAACCTTACCAAAAGAGCTGAAATTGCAGATCGTAAAAGAATCGCTGCTGGACTACCAACAAACGAAAGAGGAAGGGCTCATACCTACCGGAACACTCAAAAGAGAGTGGATCGCAATGGATACCGGATTCAGTGCACGTTCCGTTCAGGACTATCTCAATCTATTGGAGGAGCATCCAAATAAGGAGAAAAAAGAATCGCGATCTTTAAAATACGAAGATATACAGAATTCGATGCATGATGTGCTCAGACTTCCAGTGAAGATCACGGACAAGCAGATCAGTATCAAGATAAAGGATGATCTCGATCTTGCGCGCGTCCTCGAGCTGCTGGGGATCGAAACCTTATAACGAACAAAGATATCTTATACTTATAGAAGGAGGAAGAGAATGACATCCAAAAAGAAAAGAAAGAAGAAAAAAGGACCAAGCCCACAAAAAGGGATAACGAATGAAAGACTGGCCGATAAGCTGAAACGGATCCTGCGGGAGAAGAAGATATCGAAAGAAGAATTTGCCAGAAAGCTGGATGAACCATTACCTTATATCCTAGAGGTATTGAAAGGTAGGAGGAGTATCCAGCTTCCTACTCTGATACGGATGTGTAAGGTATTGGGTGTACCTATCTTACATTTTGAAGATTGTATCCGAAAGGATGACGCTGCATGATCTCCGGATCAGCGAAGAAGGTGATGCTCATAGGAGTAGCCTTCTTTCTCGTGATCATGATGTTTGCGGCGGTCGGTATCGGAGGTGGCAGTACCGAAGATGATATCGATCTTTCGACTTCCCTATTGAGTGAAGCAGTCGAAAGATATCGTCCCTATGTGACGAAAAGAGCAGAGGTCTATGACATGGCGGATCATGTCGAATTGATCCTCTGTGTGATGGAAGTGGAATCTCATGGTGAAGGTATGGACCCGATGCAGGCTGCAGAGGGTCCTTTTAACAAGAAATATCCAAAGGTACCCAATGGCATCCGTGATCCTGAATATTCCATAGATTGCGGGATACAGGAGCTGCGCTCCGTATTGAAGAAAGCAGGAGTGAAATCCGGAGAAGATAAGGAAAGGATAAAGGT
>NZ_JANGCA010000154.1:0-1138 GCF_024463855.1 Clostridium sp. DFI.1.208
TTTTAACTATAGTTCTTTTCAACATATTTACATTCACAATTTCAAAGATCGAATACTATATTTTCAAGTATTTTATATTTCATACTTTTTCATAAATTACTACTTGACTTTAATATAGTTGTCTTTCCTATCCTGTTCATCCAATAATCTGCCAGAGAAATCCAGCTGTTTAAATGATCGTCAATCGTTTCCTGCGGCTGATGTGTCAATCTGTTTTCAAGAGCCTTTCCATGCTCTCCATGTCCAAATAGATGATATTCCGCAGGGATCCCATAGTCCAATAGCTTAGTAATAAATCGTGTGGAATTTCTTGCATCAATGACAGGATCATCTATGGAATGCCAAAGAAACATCGGTACCGTATCCTTTGATATATAGTTTAACAAATTCACCTTATCAAAATCCTCACGGGATGGAGTGTCGGATTGATAAAGTACATAATTCGTAATACCCTGCACTCTTTGCACAGCCTCCAGATGATGCTGTTCAAAAAATTCATCACTATTTGGAACCAGAAACGGATAGCCTAACACAATTCCGGTCACCTTTAACTCTTCTCCTTTGGGGATAAAGCTTAACTGCTCGACTATCTTTGCATCCTTCCATCGTACACCACAGGATGCACACACATGTCCGCCTGCTGAAAATCCCATTAGAAAAATTCGGTTTGCATCTATATGCCATTCATCCGCATGCTCTTTTACAAGGTGTAAGGTCTCCAGCATTTCTATAACCTGGAGCGGATAGAGCGCATGCTTCAAAATACCTCTTTCCGGATGTGAGCGATCTGAGCCTACAGAATAATGCAAAACAAATACCTGATAACCCATTTGCATGAATTGAATTGCGACCGGCTCACTTTCTTTTGTTGCATGAATGGCATAGGCACCACCCGGTGCCACGATAATCGCAGGTCGCTTTCTATATTCACGATAATTGATTTCCGAATTCATAATATACGTATCAAAATACGCGCCACTTGGCAAATGATATCTTGTATGTAACATACAGCACTCCTGGTATATTTAAGTTACTCATATAATGAGTAATAAATTTAATATACCAGTTCTCCTTTCCACCTGAATTATTTGGTATCACTTCAGGTTGTGATAAAATGTGTAATTGTGAATGTGGATTT
>NZ_JANGCA010000155.1:0-1000 GCF_024463855.1 Clostridium sp. DFI.1.208
ATCCATGATCTTAGACACTCACATGTATCATTGCTGATCGAAATGGGATTCTCTGCTGTTGATATTGCCAACCGTGTTGGCCATGAAAGCGTAAAGATCACCTATCGTTATGCTCATATGTTCCCTTCCAAAGACAAGGCAATTGCTGATAAGCTTACTGATTTCAGAGGAGGTGCTTTCAATGAGTAAGAAGAATGTAGATCAGAAAGGAAGATTCAGAAACAAGATTATTTCCTTCCGTGTTTCTGAAGAGGAAGCCAAACTTCTAAAACGTCGTGTTTTGTTATCAGGACTAACAAAACAGGATTACATAATCAACTCGCTCCTTGGCAAGGAGATAGCTGTTTATGGAAATCCGTTTGTATTCAGAAGCCTTCATGATGAACTTGTGCATTTTACCAACCTATATGGTACGGCGATTGATTCCGATGATGAGGAAATGATGGTCTGGGTACTAGAAATGATCCTGGCGATGCGTTCAAAGGATAAAACAATCGTAAAACCGTAAATTTGTTTTCAAAAATATTTTCATATGAGAATAGTACAACGTAAAAATGGCTTAAATAAGGCACATTATTGTGATTAGGAACTATTCTTCATGTGTAAGAATTTAGTCATTTTCATCTGATTTCAGATCAAAAATGGCTATTTTTTTATGTTTCTACATAGATTCTCGAATGCAGAAATCAAGTTTTTGTATTCGTTTCTATGATTTTCATGTGATTATTGAGCTGTTTTACTGATAAATAAGGCAAATGTTCCTGGTGGCTTGGAGGTGTGAACCTCTAAGCCACGGTTTGCTTCAGGGTCCAAAAATACCAACGTCTAAGCCACCGGGTACCTTTTGGCAAAAAACGGGTCAAAATGTTTTCACGGAGCGCAAAAATAGTCCAAAATCGACTTATTTTCGGCTCTGAAAACACAGAAATTCAGTCAAATGTTTTCAAAATGTTTTCACGGAAGTTATAGACATCAAAAAAACCGCTAATATTAGCGGTTT
>NZ_JANGCA010000156.1:0-999 GCF_024463855.1 Clostridium sp. DFI.1.208
TCGTTATATGAATCAGGATCATGGCGCAACGATCTCTACGATCTTCGAAAGTCCGAAAGCAGTTAGCTCTTGTATCCAACATACATCCTATGCGAATCTGGATATCATCCCCAGTGATCTGACGCTCTATTTGGCTGATACGAAGCTCCGTCTCAGTGATGGTACCAGAGAGAATAAGTTGAAGAGAGCTACGAATTTCATCAAGAACGATTATGACTATATGATCTTCGACTGCTCCCCTGTCAAATCCCTCGTATCGGTCAATGTCCTATATACGGAGCCTTTGGTCATCATCCCAGTCAGTCCTGCAGATGACTCCATGCAAGGTCTGGCATTGACGCTCAATGAAATCAACGCTTTGAAGGATCTGTATGAAGACTTGGATATCGATTACAGGATCTTGATCGTCAAACGGAAGGATAATATCGAATATCGTGAGAATATCGCAGAGATACGCTCTGCTTTCGGAGATAAGGTATTTCAGACGATGATCCGTGATCAAAGCAAGCCGGTAGAAAAAGCAGTCAGAGAAAGAAAGACCGTACTGGATCTCCCATCGTCCTCCATCGCAGATGACTACCGAAACTTTCTTGATGAACTGGAGGTGATGTTACATGACTGATGTCATCGGAGAAATGCTGAACGATACCTCGAAGGATATGCGTTATAAGCGGATCTTTATCTACGACATCGACCCCTGTGAGTATAATATGTATCCGATGCAGGAGATCGAACAGCTCGCACAGAACATAAGCGAATGCGGACTGCTCCACCCTATCACCCTATATCGCAAGGCAGATGGGCGCTATATGATCCTGAGCGGAGAACGACGGTATCGCGCGATGCTGCTAAATTATGAAAAAGGTGATGAACGCTGGGAAGAGATCCCGGCCATCGTCAAAATGCAGGAGCTTACGATGCGTGAGATCCGCAGATTCGTCCGCAGAGGGAATGCAAACCGGGAAACCTTACCAAAAGAGCTGAAATTGCAGATCGTAA
>NZ_JANGCA010000157.1:0-983 GCF_024463855.1 Clostridium sp. DFI.1.208
TGGACAGCTGATCGGAAAGGTGAAGGATGATGACATCGATATCGACGTACCTGCCCCAGAGGATAAGGAAGACCCGGTAAGCCCCGAGGAACCGGATACTGGAACAGTTGATAATGGTGGTGAAGGCGGTAATAAGGAAGAAAACAGCAAACCATCCAGGGATCCGAACAATGCTGCATCGGGAGAGCAGGGAACATCAGCGATCCGGAATTTTTATCCCAACATCACAGCGGCGAATCAACAGCGCTATGGGATCCAAAGAAATGGAACAGATAAGAATGGAAGAGCGTATTACAAGTGGGAGGAAAAGGCCGAACGCCTGACGATCTATCCGGCATTATTTGAAAAAGCGAAGGAAGAGCAGAAGAACATCGTGATGCGCGTCGTGGACAGGAGCGAGGGCAAGATGCATTACCGACTGAGATTACTATACAGTGATATCAAGGATATGAAGGAAACGACGCTGGATTTTGAATTTGGAGCGAAGTGCAGCCATAAGGAAGCGATGTATGAAATGAGTGGAACCAATGACATCGTGTATCTGTTACAGTGTGAGCAGGCGCATGTGAGCATACCGGTGTATATCGGGATCGGAGTACCTGCGAGCTGGGATCATGCATACGGAGTGTATCAGTATTCGGTAGAGCAGCGGGATCTGGTCTACGTCCGAAAGGATCTGCAGATCGATGAGGAGAACATCATCGAGGTGAGGATGGCACCGGGGAAGGACTATGTGTTTTCACAGCGTAGTCTGCCGGTGGAGGAGAAGAGTCTGCACACGTGGGTGAGCGGACTGGTCGGTGGAAGCCGAAGGGTGGATCAGAAGCTGGCGCTGGGAAGCACGGCGATGTTTGCTGCAGCGGGATTCCTCGGAGTGAGTCTGGTCGGCGGCCTGTATTTGAAAAAGAGCGGAAAGGGAAGCAGGGTAAGGAAGAGACGTAAGGAGAGTTGAAGGTATGTGTGTAAGAAGATATGAGGACAAC
>NZ_JANGCA010000158.1:0-951 GCF_024463855.1 Clostridium sp. DFI.1.208
ATACAAAAGCTGAGGATATCATCTTCATCGTACGTGATACGAACGATGTACAGACGATCGACATGAGCAACAGACAAACAGAGATGCACTTTTCTAAAGTCGATGAGACCGGCGAAAAAGAATTACCCGGTGCTAAACTGCAGATCATTGACAAAGATGGCAATATCATAGATCAGTGGGTATCCACAGAAGAGCAGCACACGATCACAGGACTGAGCGAGGGTCAAACCTATGTAATGAAAGAAATCTCTGCACCATATGGATATGAGATCGCAGAAGAGATCACCTTTACCGCAGGAGACGGCCAGAAGGTCACGATGAAAGATAAAATGATCCGCTCCTATATCAAAGTCAATAAGGTCGATTATTATGATCATAAGGACATCCTGAAGGCCGCAGAGTTTACGCTGTATAGTGACGCAGCATGCACGAAGAAAATCCGCAGTGTAAAGACGGATACGAAGAGCGGAATCGCACTGTTCGATGATCTGATCTACGGTACGTATTTCATCAAAGAGACGAAAGCACCGGCCGGTTATCAGTTATCCGATGAAGTCGTGAAGGTCACGATCGATGACGAATGGGTCAATGGTGATGACAAGCTGCGCACAATCATCTATGCAGATAAACCGTTATCCGGTGGGGTCGTTACAGGGGATACGACAGCGACTGGGATCCTGCTCAGTGTCGTAACACTGTCAGGTGCAGCACTCATCTTCGTGTCTCATAAACGCAGAAAAACGAAGAAATCAGAACAGTAGTCTGCCTTTTCTCAAGGGAGATGCAGATACCTGCATTTCCCTCTTTCATTTGAAGAAGAGGTACATCATCATGGAGCGATCCTTATCGATATGAAGGTCAGAAGGAGTATTGAAATGGTCGAAGACATACTTGACGGCTTTTACAAAAAAGCTCCGGGAATCCTTCCTACTAGCTATTTCCTATCAGAAT
>NZ_JANGCA010000159.1:0-905 GCF_024463855.1 Clostridium sp. DFI.1.208
ATCGTAAAAGCCGGTGAAAAAATTGAAACGGTGGTAACCGGCGAAGATGGTAGAGCCACATTTACTGCAGACCTGCCTAATGATCTTACTCCAGAATATGGTGTAATGCCGATTGAGAAAATTGAAGATGAAGATATAGATCCAGGATTCAGTCAAACAGTCATTGAGGATGTAAGACTCATCGGTGACACCAATAGCCTATTCTATGCAACGGAAACGAAAGCTCCTGCAGGTTATGCGAGTGGTCAGGAAGTGCGTTATTATTTTGATACAAAGTATACGAATCAAAACAATGCAGTCTTGAAATTCACAGCAGAGTATCAGAATGAAACGACAAAGGTCGAGATCTCTAAAGTGGATATCACGAACGAGGAAGAACTTCCGGGCGCTACGCTGCAGATAAAGAGCGAGGCCGGAAAGATCATAGAGGAATGGATATCCACAGATAAACCACATCTCATCGAGATGCTGCCTGTTGGAGACTATGTACTATCTGAAAAGATCCCGGCATCAGGTTATACGACAGCTACCGATGTACCGTTCACGATCAAAGATACTGGTGAGATCCAGAAGGTCGTCATGAAGGATGATATAACGAAGTTACAGATCATCAAGACGGATGAAGAAGGTAAGCAGTTACCAGGCAACAGACTGGCCATCATTGACAAAGACGGAAAGACCGTTGATGAGTGGATCACAGATGAAAAGCCTCATGATATCACCAAGCTGGTTGTCGGACAGGAATATACGTTGCGGGAACTGGAAGCAGCTGCCGGTTATACAAAAGCTGAGGATATCATCTTCATCGTACGTGATACGAACGATGTACAGACGATCGACATGAGCAACAGACAAACAGAGATGCACTTTTCTAAAGTCGATGAGACCGGCGAAAAAGAATTACC
>NZ_JANGCA010000016.1:0-93499 GCF_024463855.1 Clostridium sp. DFI.1.208
TGGTTTGGTCGCTTAAGAAAAATACCATATGGTTTTCTTATATTCAAATATTCTTATTTTATACGATGAATAAAAGCGATATTCATTCTTTTGATAAAGATCTACCCACATTTAGTACAGAAGAGCCTAATTTTATAATATTTATTTTTTATAGCTGTTGTCAAAAAATTTGAGACCATATTGTTTCTTCATATCCTCCTATCCCAGATAGCATATGTTTGTTTCAAATTCATTTAAAAGACATCTCCTCTTTACAAATAAGATTATTGCCTATATGATTGAAAAGAGTAGGCACATATCCGATTGTAGTAAACAATAGAGAAAGATATAAAAAAGGCACTCTTTGATCCTACAATATTTTCATTAGCGTTAAATCCCTTATACCTTTTGCAGATAGAAGATTTAAAGCTAAAAACAATCATACGAATACCTACGAATCATTATCAGAATATGTAAATAAACATAGGGCTAGCTGCTTTCTGTTAAACTGTCAAATCATAATATCCCTACCAAAGGAGAACACCATGAAAAGAATAATTATTTCTATATTATTTATATTGTTAAGCGCATGCTCTACGAAAGATGAAAAAGCTCCTATAAAACCCACAGTTATAGAATACCCTACCTCCACCTTTGTCTCAGATGAAATACGAAAGAACAGTGAGCTGAATGAGCTTATTCGTTGTACTCTATCTCGCGATGAAAAAGAATTGAAAAAAGCAGCTACAGATATTGCTATGATAAAAGTCATTAGCATAGATTATTCAGATATGAACTTTTTCGATGCTGCACCAACTACCTACGGAAAATTCCTTGTTGATAAAACGATACATGGAACTATAAAAGAAAACAGCATTTACACTTATGCAAAGGAAGGGGGATTCATTCCTATCAATGAATATGAACAGATAAGAAACCCCGATTTTTATAATGAAACAACAAAGGAATACCGTAAAAAAAGAGAGAATCGCTATTACAATGCGACATTTGAACCTGATATAGAAATAGAAGCAGGAAAATGCTATCTCGCCCTGATGAGCTTTAATAAGGACAAGGATTTATATGCTTTTCTCGATATGGGCGATGGTTTAAGAGAGATTGACTTACCTGCTCAGAAGAAAGTAAAACACGAATCTTACGATTTAAATCAATTAAACGTTCGTAACAATACCACCGGTGATATGGAGTCTTTAAAATCAGTTATAGAAAAATTAAAGTAAACAATACAGATGACACATGCTATGATTTTCATGCGTGAATTGAATGAAAAGAATGATAAGCATTTTCATAAGCGATACGATAAAAACGGAAGAGAGCACCTATACTGTCTTCCGTTTTCTATTTGTGTTACTTACATAACAAATATTCAGTTTCTTTATACATTCTATTTACTTATATCTTAATCTTTTTTATAATTTCCTAAATATAGAATCCTTTTTCACACGAAATAACTCATCATAAGTTTATTTAAAACAATCGTACAGCAGTCAAATCATTCCCCGGTATACAACACTGCCTTACCGATTGTATGCAGCAGCTGAAGCTTATGCTTCACAACCCTATCAGCTGCATTCTGTGCATTCTTTAGAATAACATTCGGTTCATATTCCTGCGGATGTTTATCCATATAATGTTTTACTTCCTTAAAATATGCACTTTTTACATCACTTGAAATATTAACCTTACAGATCCCTAATCTTACAGCTTCTTCTACTTCATGATCCGGATTACCACTGCCGCCGTGTAATACCAATGGCAAATCTGTAGCATGCTCAATTTCTTTTAGTAATTCAAGCTGTAATTTTGGATCAAAGCCTTTCGGGTAGAGACCATGTGCTGTACCGATTGCAACAGCTAATGTGTCAATGCCGGTTTCTTCAACAAATTCTTTTGCAGTTATCGGATCCGTATAAATAATCTCACTCGTACCACCTTCAAAAGATACACCGGTAGCTCCAATCGTTCCCAGCTCTGCCTCTACTGAGATATGCAGGGGATGTGCAAGTGATACAGCCTGCTTCACAATTCCGACATTATCATCATAAGCAAGCCGCGAACCGTCAATCATGACGGAGGTAAAGCCTGCATGAATCGCCTTTATGATATGCTTTAATTCACTGCCATGATCCAGATGCAGAACACATGGTATGCTGGAATTAGACATCCGCAATTTCATCATCTGTATAAACTCTTCTCCGATATAAGACAATTCATCGGGATGCACTTCCATAATAACAGGTGCACAAAGCTCTTCCGCACAGCGCAGCACACTTTGAAATATATCCAGACTACTGATATTGAAAGCAGGAACTGCAAACCGATGTTCCTTCGCTTTTACCAGAAGCTCCTTCATATTATAAAGCATCAGATATTCCCCTTTTCCTTCTTAACCAGACCGAGCAGGACAGCACCTGCGATCGTACCACAGGCAATGCCAACGACCCACATAACCGGATTCGTAAACACATTCGGAATCAGCGTTGCCCACAGACCTCCATGCGGTACACGACATCCACAATCAAACATCAGTGAAAGAGTAGATGATACCGCACTTGCAGCCATAATACATGGAATTACACGAAGAGGATCTGCTACAGCAAACGGAATTGCTCCCTCTGTAATATTACTTGCTCCCAGTATCCATGCTGATTTACCAAGCTCACGTTCTTCTTTTGTATATTTTTTCTTAAATATGATTGTAGATAATGCCAGAGCAAGCGGAGGTGTTACACCACCAGCCATAACAGCCGCAAACGGCATATAATTTCCATCCGCAAAGGCAATCATACTGAAAGCGAAAATTGATTTATTCAAAGGTCCGCCCATATCAGCCGCCATCATACATCCGGTAATGACACCAAGTAAAACCTTATTTCCTGTACCCAGACTATTCAGCCAGCCCTCAAGTGCTTCCAGCAGCGCTGTTACAGGCGTTCCAATCACAAATGTCATCAAAAGACAGGATATTCCAACAGAAAGCACAGGTATAATCAATACAGCTTTGATGGATTCAATGCTCTTTGGAAGACGAATATACTTTACGAGATATAACGTGATATAGCCTGCGACAAACCCGCCGATCATTCCGCCTAAGAATCCAGCACCGATTGTCTTTGCAATCCAGCCGCTCATCAGACCAGCCGTAATACCGGCACGATCTGCAATGGAGAAGGAAATACCAGCTGCCAATACTGGCACCATAAGGCCCAGAGCTCCATCCCCTCCACCAATCGCATTCAATGCAGCCGCAAATGCATTATAGCTGTCACTGTCTTTTGAGGCTGAATCAAGACCCCAGATAAAGCTTATCGCAAGTAGAATACCTCCGGCAACAACGACTGGAATCATAAAGCTGACACCGGTCATTAAATGCTTATACACACCTGTCAGTCTGTTCTCCTCATTCTTTTTAGAACCGCTTGCTGCTGCGGATGCTTCTGAGGTATTCTTCAAAATATACGCATCCCCCAGATGCAGCGCCTCATCAATCACCTTCTCTGCTTCCTTTAATGCTCTTGATACATCAACCTCATAAACCTTCTTCCCGTAAAACCGATCCTTATTGACCCCTTTCCCCGCTGCGATAATGACGACGTCAGCCTGCGCAATATCATGCTCATTCAATGTATTCTCAGAGCCAAGTGCTCCCTGTGTTTCCACTTTTATTTGAATACCCTTGCTTTCAGCAGCTTCCTTGATTGCTTCCGCTGCCATATATGTATGCGCTACTCCAGTCGGACAGGTTGTAACTGCCACAAATCTTGTCATAGAAACTCCTCTCTTTCTCAATCATTTATGCAACAATCCATGGGGCCCTTCACGGATGGTTCGCCTGTTTTAATGAAGCATTAGTATCTCATATACATCAGATATACTCTTTGCATTTAATAACTGCTCACGAAATTCTTTGTGCATCAGCTTTGTAGCCAGTGAGCTCAGCATTCTCAGATGCTGTTCATTTGAATCTTTTGGTATTGCCAGCATAAACAACAGCTTCACCGTCTCATCCGATGATCCATACTGAAATGCCTTATCACTGCGTAAAAATGCAATACCTGCCTTACTCACACAATTACTGATTGCATGTGGAATCGCGGTTTCATGTCCTACATACGTACAGAATTCTTCCTCACGTTTATGAATGTCCTTTAAAAATGCTGATGGATCTGTAATATAGGCTTCTTCGTTCAAACAATCCGCAAGCATATGCAATGCATCTTCTTTGCTCTGTACATCTTTTTTAAGCAGTATACACTGCTTTACAATAACATCTTCCATACTCATCCGTTTCCACCCTCCATAATATAGTGCTTTAATATATCCAGCTTTTCCGGTCCATCGATCGTTCGGATAAGCTCACTTTTTTCAATACAGCTGTATAATCGCATAAAGAACCGCTTATTTTGCTGAATATCCGTAAATTTTAGAATGAGGAATAAAACAATATCAACCTGTTCATTACCCCAGTCTACCGGGACATCATTTCGTACAATAAATACTGCCGGCTTCATGATATGAGCATCATCCCCATGCGGAATTGCAATACGCTTTCCTATAGAAGTCGACGCTCTTTGCTCTCGCTCAAAAACCGTTTGCATATAGATATGATCACAATAGCCAAACTGCTCCGCTATTGACAGATATGTTGTGAAAATCTCCTCTCTGCTTCTTTGATGACTTTCAAAATACTTGAAGTCTATTGCATCATATGGTTCCTGCTTCACTTTTTTCTGAAGCCTTTGCGAACCGACTCTGAGAATCTGTTCAGATATATGTTGTATATCGTCTTCACCGATAAAATTACTGATACGAATCAGCTTTTCCATATATTCATGCTTTAAAAGCAGAGAACAGGTACTGATAATAAAGTCACAATCTTCCAGCTTGTGCTCATTCAGCATCAGACTGTTACAGGTATCATGAATCAGCAGATTATGAAAATGATTCATGACCTGCATAGATAACAGCTGTGTCTGTCCAACGCCCTCATCACTGACCAATAGAACTTTATAATACTGATTGCGGATATTCTTTTCATATATAGCGCAAATATATATGGTGATAAAACCTATTTCATCTTCATTTAAAGAGATGTTATAGCTTTTCTCAAATTGTGTAACATTGGTAAGAACCATAGAGTAGAATTTTCCATACTGCTGCTTAATCTTATTTAATACAGGATTATTGACCTTGATTCCGATATTCGAGCGCTTGACTGCCTGACATATATGAAATGCCAGATTTTTTATAAGATAATCAATTTCCTCGCTAGCCTGTAGATCAACCACAGAGCTTAACAGCTCTCTGGCAAGAATTAAGTATTTATCATCTACTTTTTTTGCATCCGTTTTCACAAAACGATTATTGATGCAGCGTCTCCATAAATAGATATAATCATTGTGATGTAGAAGCATGTGGTTTCTTTCAAACAGCTGAATAAATTCCTGAAAGTGCAAATTCATTTCACAGGGGTCTTCATGAATTCTATTGATATAGCTGCCTTGTCCGCTTCGATGACTGCTGATCAATATTTGCAGGATGATTTCCTTACTACCCTCATCAGTGAATTTTCCAACCAGCTCCTTCTGAATCTCCTTTACCAGAGATATCGCATTTTCAAGATATACATCAAATGCTATATCCTGAAGCACCCTCGCAACACCTTCATCAAAAACAATGCTTTTATGATGTGAATCCTTATAATAAACACTCTGATGTAATATGGTTCGTTCCAACAGCTGTCTACGACTAATTTCATCACCGGTTATACTAACACCTGCATTCTGTTTTCGGATCAGCTGTAATTGATATTGATGCAGCTGCTGTTGTAAGCAATCAAGATCCTGTAGCATCGTTTTACGGGAAACCAGATAGGTCTGTGATAGTTCCTGAATCGGCAAAGGAACGTCTGCCTTTAAAAGCTGCATCATTACGTTATTTCTACGATATTCTTCCTGAAAGGCCGGATGCTGTACAGCCCCGTTTAATTTATGGCGTAGAGAATCCAGTGCATCCTTTGTACCGTCCAGGTACATTCCTACATTCGTCTTTCTTACTAATATTACATCTGATCCCAGCATTGCATCTAAATTTTTAGCGTTAATTCTGTTCCATACTGTCTTTTCAGACATATGAAGCCGCTCTGCCAGTTCCTTGATTGTAATCGGCTTTTGAAAATCCAAAAGCAAACGGATGATATCTTCAGTACCTTTTTTCAGCAACTCCATCAGCTCCTATCATGTATTACATCAGATTCTCCTGTCTTAACAATGAATCCATGCAGCGAACGACATCGAGCGTAAGCCGCATATAATCCTTACCATTATCCGGATCATCCAGATAATCTTCGATATCCTTAATTTCGTATTCCAATGCCTGTTCTGTCTTCCCCTCCTGAATCAAAACTGTTTCACCATTCGGATAAGTAAGCTGTGCTTCCTGTGCGCGAACATAATTATATACTGTTATGTATGCCTTATCTCCTGCGATCACCCCTCGTTTTGGCAGCTTTGCCCGAAAGGTGATATTTGCATTTCCGATTTCCTTTTGGTCTGTTGTTACCGCGATGCCCCACATTTCATCTACACCGGTTGGATATTTATGCATTACGTGCTTGATATCGGTGATATTACCTTTCAAAAAATAGCGAAGGAAAGATAATGTGTAGGTGCCAATATCAAGCATTGCGCCACCGCCAAGCTCTTTTGAAAAAAAGCGGTTTGTCGGATCATCCTCTTTCAAGCTCCCAAGATCTGCTTCAACCAGCTTGATTTTTCCAAGAACGCCTTCATCAATCATCTCTGTTATTTTTTTGAACAACGGCATATGATAAATCGTCATAGCTTCACAAAGCAAAAGATTATGATCCTTGGCATAATTATATGCTGTTACCAGTTCTTCATAATTACCCCAGATTGCTTTCTCACAGAGAACATGCTTTCCATGCTGTAAACATTCCATTATATTTGTAAAATGCTGTGCGTTTACAGTAGCAATATAAACAATATCAATCGCATCATCCTCTAACAGCTCCTGATAGGAGGAATAAATATGAAGTACATCATATTTCCTTTGAAATGTCTTTGCTTTCCTCACATCTCTGGCTGCAGCACCATAGATGGGATGCAGCCTCACCATATTCTGTGCGAATTCCTCTGCAATATTACCTAGTCCGATTATACCCCAGTTTTTCATTTTATTTGCCCTCTTTTCTATAAATCTGCTTCATTGTATTCATAGCTTCTATTGTTATGAAGCGATTGGGATCCTGACAGCCTGCACGTACATATTCCTGAACCTTCTCTATCTCATACAAAACAGCCTGCTCGCGGCTTCCACACTTTATACTTTCTCTGTTTCCATCCGGATATACGATAGCCGCATGATCCCCTCTATGATAATCATAAACCTCAATGTATGCACGTTCCCCTGCTATAATAAGACGTTTATCCAGCTTGCTGCGAATGGATATGTCCAGACATGCCAGAATCTGCTGTGTGTTTTTCAGCAGAATTGTCCAGCGCTCATCAACCCCATATGGATGATCAAATCCGACCGTTGATACAGTTTCGATATCCGTTCCCATAAGCTGCAGTGCAGCACTCAGTGCATAGATGCCAATGTCCAGCAATGCTCCACCTCCACAGTCTTTTCGATAGATAGCCGCTTCTTCCTTTTCTTCTTTCAAACTGCCAAAATCTGCACGTATCATTTTCAGCTTGCCAATCTTACCATTTTGCATTATATTACTGATTTCTTTATATAAAGGCATATAGAAAATTGTATTCGCCTCACCTAGAAACAGCTTCTGCTTTTCTGCATATGCAAAGGCTTCCTGAGCTTCTTCAAAATTTGTAAACATGGATTTCTCACAAAGTACATGCATCCCCTTTTCCAGACATTGCATGATACATGAAAAATGTCTATGTCCATAAGATGAAATATATATGATATCTGCACAATCGGCAGCCAGCATATCCTTCAAATTCTTATATGCATGCATATTCTCATGCTTTCTTAGAAAGGCCGCAGTCTGCTCGTCATGCTCACATATAATACTATATGGCAACTGCATTTGTTCCAGTGCAGAAGCAAATTCTTCTGCAATCAAATCCAGTCCCCATATACTCCAGCGTAATTTTCTCACAAATTGTTTTTCCTCCTTACACCTAAAGTATATAGTAAAATTTTCAAAGATGGAGTGAGGAATAATTTTTCTTTTTACGATAATCCGTCGTAATACAAATCTGAATATGCATACAATGTGCATCACCAAAGTAGGCTATGTTATATATATTTTATTTGTATGGATTTCATAAATGAAGCAGCTATAATATAACGTAATTCCATTAAGTAAAACGAGGAATTGAAACCGTCGGTATCTTGTATAAATATGCTCAAGATGGAGAAGGAACGATACGTCTTCATCCAAAGGATTTCTTATGCTTCTCAGAAATACATGTAAAAAAAGAGGACCCCTGCTATAGAATCCTCCCCTTTTCATTTATCCACGATTACAGCTTCATCTCACTATACCTTTGTAATGACACACGATTTTTTATAAAATGCAATACCGTATCCAATCACATCCTCATATCCATTCGCTAACAGCCCCTCCATATATTTCTGCTGCCGGATTTGCTCACAGGCTTTTTGCGCCATTGCTCTTACTTCTGCCATTGATGCCGCAATTTTTAACTCCAATAGAAGTCCTCTATCCATTATAGAACGCGGCAAAATTGCGATATCCGCTCTACCTAAACCGTACTCCTTATTTGAAGCCACTATATAGTCATTCAACATTCCAAGCAGAAGTCCATGATAGAATTTCTCATCATAATCGAAATAGCTGATGCTTTGAAATAATACGTTATTTAATATTTCAGTTGCATTCCTTATCTGTTCTTTCCGTAATGCCTCTACAAAAGATGTACCATTATGTTCTACCTGTTCATTGAACCATTCACTGAATATAGACACATAGATTTGCTTGATTTCCTTATTGGGTATTGATAATTGATAAATCCTTTTTTCATTATCAACGCATTTCATCGCCTTTAGATAACCGGTAAATAACAGAAAACTGTAAACGTTGTTTATCTGATCCATTTCCCTATAGGTTATAGTATCCTTGATTGGTTTTTCTATCACCCCACCGGATACCAGTATATCAAACTCTTCCCGCATTTTGGGATTTGCTTCTTTTATATACCGGTAAATAATATCATTACCACTGGTGTTCGCCCAGAACGATTCCGGCTCATGCATATGCGTCTTATTCAGTTTTTCTATATACATTAAAACACTCCATGGATTATAGATATCACAGCTTCCAAACTGGTATCCGTCATACCATTCCTTCACTTTATCCCGATATGCCTCTGCCTGATAATCTGACAATAGTAAGTCCATTTCTTTTTGTGTGAATCCAAATTGCTGATTGGATGTATCATCGAAAATAGTAATGACCTTAAAATTATTCAATCCTGTGAAAATGGACTCCCTCGCTATTCTTAAACAACCTGTCAATATACCTTTCTCCAACGCATCATTGGTTTTTAATGCTGCACTGAGCATATTTTTTAGAAAAAAAACCATATCATCATAATAACCATTCAGGTAGGCACTTTGTAGAGGAACATCATACTCATCAATCAAAAGAACAACCTTTTTTTTCCAATGCTTCTCTAAACAACTACTTATAAATCGTAGTCCATTCTGAAGCTGTGCTTTATTTACTGTACCTGTTTTATATCTCTTTAATAAATCTCTATCCATTTCATCCAAATGCTCACTGATAAGCAATTCTTGATTCCTGCTTATAATTTCACTTAAAATAATTTGAAAATTATTTAACTGATCTTGAAAAGACAAATCTTTTAGATCCTTCAATGACATAAAAATAACAGGATATTGATTCTGATACTGCATTGCTTCCTTATCTTTTGAAATTTCTAATCCATCAAATAGATATGCATTATCCGCTTGGCGAATGGAAAAGAAATAATATAACATACTCATGTTCAAGGTTTTACCGAATCGACGTGGCCTGGTACAAAGAGCAACCTTTTCTTTCAATACATCACTAATAAATAAAGTTTTATCAACATAATAATAATCTTTATCTATCAGCTCTTTAAAATTCTCTATTCCAATAGGTATTTGCTTCATACAATCATCTCCTATTCTATAGGTTTATTATATCCCAAACAGATAGCAACTGCTATGAAAATAAATGTATTTCATGACAACTGACCACATTATTTAGCGCATACAGCTTCCATCAAAAATCAAAGAAATTTTGTAAGAGTGATTGCAATTCTCTTTCATCCCGCACGGTGAAATCAGCGTATTGATCAGACTCCTGTTGTCCATATTTATTCAGCCAGATAACTTCCCAGCCTGCTTTCTTCGCACCGATTACATCATTTTCATAGGAATCTCCGACATATAACCCGCTTTCACCTACCATATGGAAAATACGTTCATCCGGTTTAGAGATGCCTACCGCAGATGAAATGATCATATCCTTTTCCTCTATCCATTTCTCCAGTCCAAGACTTCTTATTTTCTTCAGCTGATGTTCGTATGGTCCATTGGTTATCAAACTGATTCTTACATCCCTGCTTTTCAAATAATTTAGTATTTCCACTAGCGTATCACTTAGGGAAATCTCATATTGTCCCTTCTGATAAGCAGCTTGAAAGCCTACTGCTTCCTCCTCCCTGATCAGAATGCCATGATCGTTTAATGCTTGCTGAATGCGTCCAATCTGCATAGCTTCAAAAGATATTTCTTTATTCTGATGCCGAAAAAACAATTCATTGCTACGAATGCGAAAGCTCTTATAAATCTCTCTCAGCTTTTCCTTTGACACCTTATGAATAGGATACAGTGCCTCCTTAAAGGGTGCAATCTGTTCATACAATGTATCATCCAAATCAAAGCATATATGCTTCAAACCTTCACGCATACTCTTTCCTCCCTATATTCTTTCCTATGTTTCACAATGTACCTGCTATGGTGATTGTATCCAGAATCCACACAGACGTCAAGCATTATATATGCGAGCGTATACGTACTCCTACATTACCGCCCGCATTGTGCAAGCAAGCAAAAACAGAAGTCGAATTTCAACTCCTGCTTCATCGCATTATTCAATTATGCTGCGAACTCTGCTCGTAATTCCCTTCAGATTATAGCATTCCGCATATTGCTGCAGCGGTCGCTTGATATGGTCAACAACAAACCGCTGTCCATCGATATGATGCTTTGCCAGATTCTCATACAGTGTCTGCAGCTCTTTCTTTACCTCCGCATCATTGAACGCATAGTGCCCTGCGATATCCAGAATATCCAGTGACAGCTTTTCATCCTTCAAAATATCGTCAACCTGCAGATTGCGCTGTTCACCAACCATCCATTTCCGCCAACGCTCTGTTTTAATTGCCTTTACCAGCAGCGTTTTTCTTAAATCAGATGTGTTATCAAGCAGGCCTTCCCGTTTCAGAATATCCTCAACCTCACACAGCTTGAGATATGCTCTGGTCTCCTCTGTTCCATATTGCGGTGCGACATTGCTTGCCGTCACATTTGCAGGGATATGCTCCAGCAATGTTACATCATCCAGATAATCTGCATTATGCTCCTTTAATCCGACACCGTATGCTTTTGCCATAGCAGCCAGATCATATGCATTATGGAAATTATAGGTTCCTACCTGCTCCGTTTTCCTGGTCAGTGTTCCTGTCTGCCCAACGATAAAGGTAGGCATCGGCAGTCCCTTAGCCTTCAGCTCTTTTTCCAGCTTCTCAATAAACTCACGATATTTTTCAGTCGACGTCAGTCCACCGTTGGTTTCCTCCGTACCGACCTCGTAGCCTATTTCCGGTAAGCCTCTGCGTTTGCGTTCCTCCTCGCAATAGGCAATCAGCTCTACTGTTCTCTGCAATACAACATCCAGAGGAATCACCTTTCCGATTTCAAAGGGATCCTTTGTCGGATCAATCATCAACAGATCAAAGCCGTTTTCAATATCCGCAAGATAGGACTGTCGTGCCAGCTTCATAGCCTCCTCCTCGCTCAGATGTGCATTGCGCTCATTATCTCTTTGCCAAGGTCCCCCATGATCCCTGCACAGGTAATACAAGCCATCAAATCCAACCTGCTCAGCAACTCTGCGGATATCCTCACGGAAGCGTTTCTGATCCCAGCCGTTTACATAACCGCCACCTAACGCATCCGCATCCACCTGATTCCGACTGGCGATAAACATCAAAGGAAAATCATAATCCTTCGCGATTTCAAAGCTTGCCTGCAACAGATTCGGTGACATTGGCCCGATACCCAGAAGTGTTGCACTTTCTCCTGTATCCTGTAATTTCAGTAAGCCCTCCACTACTTTCTTAATTGGTAATTTGTTCATATATATATCCGTTTCCTTTCGTTTTTTTCTATCCATTCAGCTCCTACAGCTCTTGCAGTTTCACCATCTGATGAAACCATGCGCTTCCTTCCTCCTGCATCGTCTGATGAACCGCTTTCAGAAGGCACAACGCCTGTTCCTGCTCTTCTTTTCTATACCACATTGTCAGCGGCTGCCCTGCATTTGTTTTGGCTCGCATTAGAAATACTGCTTTCAGATAGTCGGTACACTGCTTTCTTCGTTTATCAACGTCCACCAGCAGCACTTCATCTGCATAAACAAGAGCATGGCAATCCTGTGGTTCCCCTTTGCTTTTCCTGCATGTAAACTGCAATCCCGCTTTCTGCAGCTGGTTGCCTGTATCTTCATCCCTCATGAAATTTTCATCTGCATTCTCATCCCCTATGAATGTGAAATACGTTTGAGCTATGGCATGGTGTTTTAGATAAGACATGGCCATATCCACACCATCATTTCCCAATACAACAATCTGTTTCATACAGCCTATTTTATAGAGGCTTTGTTGTCCTCAGCAGCAGAGCGCTTGGCCGTCTTTTTTTCCTTATCCTCAAGATTTGGTTTCAGCAGCATCAGAAGCAGCGCTGTGACAACAACTCCGATTGCCATATCCAGTGTGTACAGCAATGGCTTGTTGGTTGCCGCAACAACAATCATTCCGCCATGAGGAACATAGCACTCGATAGCATGCATCATCGCAAGGCCGGCTCCAACTGCACTACCGCCCATAATGGCAGGCAATACATGCTTGATATCCTTTACTGCAAACGGTATTGCCCCCTCTGTGATACCAATCAATCCCATAAAGGCACTGGTAACCCCCAGCTGTTTTTCCGCATTATCGTATTTTCTTCGGGAAATGAAGGTAGACAATGCCAAGCCCAGAGGCGGAATTGCCACAGCGACACGGAATGCACCATTAGGTCCATACAGTCCCTCTGCCATAAGCGCCATTGTGAATGCAGAGGCTGTTTTATTTACCGGACCACCCATATCAAAGGCTGTCATGACGCCGATTACAATTCCCAGAAGTATGGCACTTCCTCCTTGCATTCCACTCAGCATGCCGGTTAATGCCTTCATCAGAGCACCAAGAGGTCCCACCAGAATGTAAAGATATGCAAGACAGCAAATCAATGCGGAAACAATCGGAATAATCAGGACAGGCATAATGGATTTGATCGTCGGTCCCACCTTCCAGCTTTTGATCCATTTACATACATATCCTACCAGGATTCCCATAATCATAGCTCCCAGAAAGCCTGTGGAAACATTGTTTTCACCTACCGGATTGTTTGCTATATAGCCCACGATCATCCCCGGTGCCAGTGCAGGCTTTCCTGCAAGTGAATATGCAATATAACCCGCCAGCATTGGAATCATCATCGCCATACCTGCAGAACCAATCGTATTGATATTCTGCATAAAGCCGTTTGTCACCTTCATGCCGTCACTGCCTGCTTCTCCGGTTGCCAGAGCGAATGCCAGAAATACACCGCCGATTACAACTGCCGGAAGAAAGTATGATACCCCTGTGTTAAATGCCTTAACTAAGTCTTTTCCTAAATTTTTAAACATAAGCTCTCCTCACTTTATTTAATGTTATAATTTCTCTGCCTGGTCAATGATTTCAGCCGGATCCCGTATGACAACAGACGGATCTATTTTAATGATTTTCCCCTCTTCTTCCTTTTCCTCGAAGCGTTCCTCTCCCTCAATACCGATGGCAACCGCCAGAATGACAGCATCTGCCGCTGCTATTTCTTCCTCATCCAGTTCATTTTCAATTCCCATGCCACCCTGTGTTTCCACCTTGCACGCATATCCTCGTTTTTTGCATTCCTGCTCGATGGCTTCCTGCGCCATGTATGTGTGTGCAATACCGATCGTACATGCCGCAACTGCTACGATTTTCATATACTGTTCCTCCTTACCTTTCATTTTCTAAAAATTTCATGCACTCGTAAAACGCATGATCTGTGCCTGCACTGCGTAATTCCTTTCGGAAATCTTCCTTCATCAAATGACGGCTAAGCATTGCCAGTATGCGCAGATGCTCTTTATTTCTGCTGGATAGCGGTACCCCTATCATAAACACAAGATCAACCTCATCATGATCCCACGTTACAGGCTGCATAAGATGCAGGCAGGCTACGAAGGACTCTCTGACTGCCACTGCTTCTCCATGGGGAATCGCAATTCCGAAGCCAACAGCTGTAGATGCTGTCTCCTCCCGCTCCAGTACCGCATGGATATAGCTGTCCACATCCGTGATTTTACCTGCATCCAAAGCCAACTGGCTTAAATGAACAATGATTTCTTCCTTAGTTTTAAACTGTACACTGGATACCTTTACGATTTCCGGTTCAAACATTTGACCACTCCTTTCCACGTCCTCATTGTATCGTCCACCAAAATTTTTTAAAATACCATCCGTCTTCCACAAGTAGTAGAAATAAAAAAACACGACGATATCTGTGCCGTTGTACACTCGCTATGATTGAACTTCTGTAAACCCGTTGCTTGCCCGTCCAAAACCACGTGTATTTTATTTTCTACTTTGAACAGAAGCAAATTGCTATTTCTTTTTCCAGAAAATCATTCTATTATGTAAATGGGAAATTCTATCTTGATAAAGCAGGAGGAGAAATCATATGAAAACATCTGCATTAGCTAAGTTTTTAAATCTTTTGGCAGAAGAAAGTGATTATCGTAAAACCAGTTATTTCGCAGAAAAACTCATGGTTTCAAATAAAACAATTTCAAATTATATCGCGGAGCTGCGTTATTACATGTTGGAATTCGGATTGGATATTACAGCAAAGCATGGCGTTGGTATCCGTATGGAGGGTGATATACGTACCATACAGCAGCTGCAAAACACCATACAGAAAAATGCGAGGGGCAGTCTTACAAGTGAACACAGACGTAAAAAAATAATGGAAAAGCTGCTGATGCAGGATGAAAGTATTTCCGTGCGCCGGTTATCCGATGAATTTTGTGTAAGCTCTACTTCCATCGTAAAGGATTTGGAAAAGGTGGAGCAGGAGCTGGCACAGCAGGACATTCTACTCCTTCGTACGAAATCCGGAACGCGCATCAGTGCTAAGGAGCAGCGGATTCGCAGCGCAAAGCGCAAGTTTATTTTTGAGGAAATCATGTCATTGACCCAGCAGGATCAAATCATGGATCTCACCCTGTGTACAAAGCTTTTATCGCGCTATGTAGCAGCTGAACAGCAGGCTGTCGCCCGCAGCATGATTGATATTGCACAGGAAAAGCTGGGCTTTCGTCTGGATACCAACTATTACGCTCAGATTTTTATATCCTACTCCATTTTTATTCAGCGAATCACAAAAGGATGTGAAATCACAGAAGCGCCTGCCAGACCGGTTGTCACAGAGCTGCATGTGCTGAAAACCTATCCGATTACAGAAGAGATCGTACAGTGGCTGAAGGAAGAGCATCACATCAGCATCAGCGATCTGGATATCCGCTGGGTCAACGCAAGGCTGTCCGGTGTTTATCATGAGGAGCGAAGGGAAACAGCAGACTATTCTCCCATCATTCAGGAAACCGTCGATGAACTGATTTCTTCATTCGATGATATCTTCAATGCGGATTTCTCTGGTGATGAAGTATTAAAAACCGGCTTATCCAAGCATTTTATTCCGATGATTGCGCGTCTGAACAATAACATAAAGATTACGCATCCCTTCATTATGCAGATTAAGCAGCAATATACCGCTATGTTCAGTGTGGTTTCACTGGCTTCCAGCATTTTAGAGAAAAAGCTTGGATTTACACTATCCGATGATGAAATCGGATTCATCCTGATTCACTTTCAGGCAGCACTGGAGCGTCACAACCTGTCAAAGAAAATTGCAGTCGTGTATAACTGCGGCCTTGCGAGTGCTATGCTGATTGAAAATCAGATTAAGATCAATCTTCCTACCTTCGATGTCATCGAGCTAATCAATATCCATGATTTGAAGAAGGAATATCTTCAGCATTTTGATTTCATTATTTCCACAATGGATTTGCATGTTTGTGAAATTCCCTCGGTCGTCATTTCTCCGGTGGCCCACAGTAGTGATATCCAGCGAATTGCCCACACCTATGAAAAGCTCATACGAAATGTAAAAGAGGCGCGCTTTCACTCTCTGCTTCAGGCGATCAGTGCGGATACAATTCTGGTTCATGAAACGTGTAGAACAAAGGAGGAAATTCTGGAGAAAGCAAATGCAATCCTTCTGGAAAAGGGATGTGTGGAACAAGCATTTTTTGAAAGTGTAAAGGACAGAGAGAAAATATCCTCTACGGAAATCGGAAACGGGATCGCGATACCTCACGGCTCTGATAAGTATGTTAGGCAAACCTCTATTGTTTTAATTACACTGGAGGATGCAATCCTGTGGAGAGATGATATGGTAAGCGTAATTTTATTTACCGCTGTTTCATTTGAACAGAAGGATACTATGCGAAAGCTGTTAAAAGACCTCTATCATCTGATCAGCTCTGAGAATTTCATAGAAAGAATTCAGAAAGCAACCTCGATTGAAGAGATCCTCGGCGTATTATATGGAAGAGGTCTGTAAGCATCCTTCGTATTGCAATGCGCCTATAGCGCATATTAAAAAGGTGAGATATCGGTATACTGCCTATGCAGATATCGTCACCTTTTCTTATTGTATAGCTATGCATGGGTGGTCAAAGCAACCGTATTGCTTAACAAAATTCTCACAGATAATTATTATGTTCTCTGTTCCTTCTGCGTTAATTTAAAATCTTGCAGTTCTTTACAGCTTCAATCATTGCCTCCCCTTACTTTCATTATTCCAGCATATCTTTGAATGGCTTGATATTAAAATCATCATAGGTTTCATAAGATGCTGTATAGGTGAATTCCTTTTTCAAGCTATTGAGCTGTGTAGTAGTAGAAGCAGTATAATATTTTAAATAGCCGTCCTTACTGACATGATATTCCAGCTTTTGATCCGTAATCTCATTTACGTCCAGCTTGCAGCCGTTGCGATTCAAGATATCCTCGCCGTTTTCCTCGGCTTCTTTTTTGATTCGCTCATTCATCTTATCCTGATCCGGCAGAGTCAATACATATACTACTTCTTTTTCAGATTCTTTCTTTTCAATATGAAAATATTCTTTATCCACATCACGAACTATCATATCAAAATGGTTCTTTTCATATGGGAATGCTTCTTTCCTTGGCACATTTTTCTGTTTGTTACGTTGATATGTCCGCTGTCCATCCTTTTCAGAAAAAGCCAGCTCGGTATAATAACCATTCACATAACACAAAGCCACACCATAGCGACCTGTCGCTTGCGGATCAGCCGCCTCCATGGCATAGAAATGTGTAATGCTCTGTTGATGATCAAAGTCATAGTCCGTGATAGCTCTGGTAGCTACTGCATTCACTTCCACCAGTTCTCCATCCTGACAATCCAGATCCTTTGTTTCTGCATACTGCCAGTCGATCCGCAAATTACCACGATCAACACTACGCTTGCTAGCAGCATTTAATTCTGTAAATAAGGAATCCTGCTCCTTTGTAGCATTGCCTTTCGAGGAATCCGCTGTCTTTGTTTTGCAGCCATACATAACCAGCAGCAGTATTCCTGCCATGATGATTTTTTTATATGTTTGCATAAGCCCCAACCTTTCTCTATTTCTCTACTTAAAGTATACCATTTTAAAAAACAAAAGATTAGTAGAAAATGATTTCTGATAGAGTAAAAAAGTTATGGAATAGAAAAAAGTAACAAACTCTGCTATAGTGATATTGACGATATACACAAAGGAGGTTTGTTACTTTCACTTAAACCTCCTGAGAGGAGGTCCTTGTATGAATAGTATATCACACGATCCCTAATTTGGGTCATGCATTTCTAAATAATTTTTTTCCATCTGTCTTTCATTTTATGGATTCTATCGATGGCCTCATGAATCCTGATTTTCCTTCCCTTATTTATGCTTCTTTAACCGATTGCCTTCAATGTGATCTTAATCATTTCGCTATTACGATTATCTCATCTGCTATACATTCTCTTGATCAATCGTTTCATTTCAGTCCTCAGCGCATCGCCGCTTATCATGTGCGTGGTAATCCTGTCAGAACATTACATACTGTTTTTGGTGACCTTACCTTTCAACGTACTCTTTATAATGATATCCATGATAAACATCATCTTTTTTGTTTTGTCGATTACGTACTTGGTTTGCCTAAGTATATACAATATGACCCTTGTATTCGTTCCCTTATCTTTGCCTATTCTCTTTCATTCAATTCAATGGAGAAAACGGGTATGGCTGTTGGTGACTTGATACAAGGGTTTTCATTAGGGTTTCATAAAAGAAAGTATAAAGCCATATCGAAACAAACTGTTTCTTATATTCTCCATACTTCTCCTTCTTTTTCTATCCCTGTCTCCGCTGTGAACATACGCCTGATCACATCTATATCATGTCTGATGAAAAATATAAAGCACTTCAAAACGAACATGCGGATAATGGTAAAGCTAAAAAAACAATGATCAAAATGGCAGTGATCTTTGAAGGTGTTGAACATATCGGTAAACGCAACAAGCTTATATCTCCTTATACAGTCATAGGATATACCTCCACATTCTGGCAGGATGTCATGGATAAAGTGAAATTGATTACCAGTATGGGAGATGGCGCACCCTGGATATACTCCTCAGCAGAGGAATTGAAAACATCATTAACAAATACGCGATTTCTTCTTGATGGATTTCACGCTAAACAGGCCATAAACAGAATCAGTACAAAAAAAGAAAACAGAGAACTTCTTGCATATTATTTAATTCATGATGAGAAAAAAGAATTTAAGTATCTAGTGGATAGAATAAGTAATGGAAAGAAAACCGAGAGAATCAAGAGAATCAAAAAACAATGGAATTACCTTCAATCCAGGTGGTCAAATGCAGTGGAAATATTCCAAGCAGAAATAGGATGTTCCATGGAGTCCCACATAGAGCATAATCTGGCAACACTGATCAGCAGCGTGCCTAAGGCATACAGTCGTGAATGGCTGGAGAAGCTAGTAAAATTGATAGCAATGGATAAAAATGGAGAAGATATGCAGATACTGTATTTAAAATCCTTAACTATGAAAGAAGATAATGGAACCGTTAACTTTAATCCACCAATGGATCTTAGTCTATTTGATAAAAAAGCAGATACCTACGATAAAGGAGACAGCAGTAGATCAATACACTCATTTTTGAAAAAACATCTCAGGGAATTAGCCTTATTTTTAGCAGGTAATAGAAAAGAGAAGAACTTAACCTTTTTTGATTTCTTCCTTCTCTTATCATATAATCCCATAACTTTTTTACTCTATCCCCATCACTTCTTTCTTATTTCTCATTCGGAAGTGGAAACTGAACGGTAAGCGCACGCACTTCCTTGCGCACTTCCTCACGCACCGCTTCATCCTCTGCATTTTTCAGTACACGGCTGATCCATAAGGCAACCTGACGGAATTCATTTTCCTTGAAGCCTCTGGTTGTCATTGCCGCAGTCCCCAGACGGATACCGCTTGTCACAAACGGTTTTTCTGTTTCAAATGGAATTGTGTTCTTATTGCAGGTGATCCCTGCTTCATCCAGCAGCTTCTCTGCCAGCTTTCCGCTCATATCCAGAGAGGATTTCACATCAACAAGAATCAGATGATTATCCGTTCCTCCGCTCACAATGCGAAAGCCTTCTTCCTTTAACGTGTTGCTCATGACTGCACAATTCGCAATAACCTGTTTTGCGTAATCCTTAAACTCCGGCTGCATCGCTTCCTGCAGACATACCGCCTTAGCCGCAATGATATGCATCAGCGGGCCGCCCTGCATACCCGGGAACACCTTTTTATCCAGCAATGCCGCATGCTCCTTTTTACAGAGAATCAATCCGCCGCGAGGTCCGCGCAGTGTTTTATGGGTTGTCGTTGTCACAAAATCAGCATAAGGAACCGGGCTTGGGTGTTCTCCTGCCGCTACAAGTCCTGCGATATGTGCCATATCCACCATGAAATATGCGCCGACTTCATCCGCAATCTCACGGAACTTCTCAAAATCAATCACTCTTGGATAGGCGCTGGCACCGGCAACGATCAGCTTCGGCTGTTCCTTTAATGCGACTCTGCGCACCTCTTCGTAGTCGATTGTTTCACTGTCCTTTGTAACACCATAGTCTACAAAACGGTACAATGTCCCGGAAAAATTCAGAGGATGTCCATGTGTCAGATGACCTCCTGCGGTCAGATTCATCCCCAGTACAGTATCGCCTGGCTGTAAAACAGATAGATATACGCCCATATTTGCCTGAGAACCACTGTGCGGCTGCACATTGGCATGCTCAGCGTTAAATAGCTGCTTTGCCCGCTCTCTTGCGATTTCTTCTATTTCATCGACATGTACACAGCCTCCGTAATAACGCTTGCTTGGATATCCTTCTGCATATTTATTCGTCAGTATGCTTCCGGCAGCCTCCAGTACATCCCTTGATACATAATTTTCTGATGCTATCAATTCGATATTATACAGCTGGCGCTCTGCTTCCCTTTCAATGGCTTCCTGAATTTTCTTATCGTTCATACGCTACCTCCGTTTAATGCCTCTATTTTACCACAGATTTTTATATTGTCATTTCTTTTGTTCTGCGTTCGTCAGGAAATATTTCTTTACAACAAAAATCAGTGCCACTGCCAGCACTCCCACCAGATTTTCCATGGCGCTTTCATGTGATATGATAATCTGCCGGGCAACCGCATAGAGCAGTACCTCAATCACTGATTCCGGTGTATGCAGAATCAGCATCTTTACAAATTCCACGCCGACAACCAGGGTCAGTGCCTTTTCCAGTATAGCTTCCAGCTGAAAGCTCTGATCCATAAGAGACTCCGCCCCAAAGCATACCGTTGCCAGTGTTGATATTGCGATGGCAATCATTAACAATACGGCAATCACAAGCTCAACGGCTTTCATCATTTTAACAAGTCTTGTGTTGATTTTGTGCATGACTTCCTCCTTAGCATTATAAGATGATTTTCGGATGCAGATTGATATCCGCTTTTTTGGCCTGCAAATGCTGCTGACGGCGCGGTATACGGTAATGGATATTGTCCTTTACAAAATTTGCGCCAGTCTGCTTAAACCAGAAGGATATGCCCTTTTCCTCACACTGCTTACGCAAATCGAGAATCCATTCATACCGGCAGACCCTAGCCTGCGGTCCGCTTTCTCCTCCGACGATCAGTTCTTCTATGCTCTCATCCAGCCAGGGCCTCAGGTTTAAGGGCTCCAGCAGCGGTTCACATACCACATACTTATGGCGCAGTGGTGCCGCCTGATAAATCGGAAGCCGATCCGCTGCACGCTCCATCGTTTCCACCGTACAGGCGATACCCACATGATCCCATCCCGTTCCCCAGTCATGCGGGATGCAATCCATTAGCCGGTCAATCCGCTTTGTAATCATAAAGAAAAACAAATCCCTGCGCTGCCGCATGATATCCCATGCCTCATCTCGCCAGACATCTGCTTCCTCTACAAAAAAATCGCTGGTAAAACAGGTATAGACAATTTCATCGGATGCTATCTTGTATTCACCTTTGCGATTTTTGTGCAAAACTTTATCAAAGTCTTTCAGACGGGTAACAACACCGGTCTGTTTGCCATGCCTTTCATCCATCCGATATACATAGCAATGCTCACATCCGGCACTGATTTTATGACAGCCATGCCAGGGGTTCCAATTTGCCATCGTGTTCATCCTCACCTGTATGTATGCAGGACACGGCCGTCCGCAGAAAGCTGTTGAAGACTCTGTGCTGCATATCGAAAGCAGAGAATACCGCCATGCCTGCGCAATCTGACATGAATTTCCCAGATATCCTGTTCCACCTCATCACATATGCTGATATAACCGAATACCTTTTTCTGTCCGGTCTGAATGGAAACGACACCGGAAAGACGTATTTGTATGATTTCTTCATCTCCATGCCACACCCTATAAAAGGGACAGGCAGCCTCACGCTGCTTCAAACGGTATCCGTATACATATAGAACAGCCAGGGATAGCAGCATTCCTGCAGTTTTCTTCATATTATTTTTCCAGAGCCATGACCTTGTCAATTCTTCTCTGGTGACGCTCATCATGGGAAAATTCGGTATTTACCCAGACCCGTACAATTTCCTTCATCAGCTCCACACCGATGATTCTCTGTCCCATCGCCAGCACATTGGAATTATTGTGCTCTCTTGTTAGCTTGGCACTGACCGGATCACTGCACAGCGCACAACGGATTCCCTTAATCTTGTTGGCGGCAATGCTGACACCGATTCCTGTTCCGCAGATAACGATTCCCTTATCGTTTTTACCATCCGCAACACTCTGTGCAGCCGGTCCTGCATAATCCGGATAATCCACAGACTCACAGCCATGACATCCGAAGTCTTCTACCTCATGTCCCATTTCCGTTAACATTTCCTTCACGATTTCCTTATATTCAAAAGCACCGTGATCACAAGCTACAGCTATTTTCATATACAGTTCCTCCTCTTGATTTCTTTCCCATTATAACATAAAACCGATGGCGGAAACATCCCGTACCATCGGTTTCTTCAGTCTTCTTTTTCTTCTCCCATATCCAGTGTGGAATCAATTAGCTTCATCAGCTCCAATGCACTTCTGAAATACTCAGTTCTGCCGATATCTGTCCAGGTAATGGAGCCCTGCCAGGTTTTGTTTTCCGTGTCCTTAATTTCTACTACAAACATATTTCCTTTACGCTTACCCATACTGCCACCTCCTGGATAACTCTACAATATCAGTATACAGAATAAGCGTCACAAAACCGTCATACCGGAATATTTTCTGTAATTTTATGCAGCAGCTCGAGGTCACTTCCAAAGCTTGCCAGTACATTTCCCTTTGCATCCTTTAAAAGTCCCTGCCAGCTTGTCTTCTTTCTTGTCTGCACGATGATATCAAAGGTTGCACATTGTCCTTGCTGCTCATAGATCATCAGTGGATTCTCCCATGGCGTCCATGCAATCGATGTAAGATAGCCCTCTACCTTGCGAAACGAGCGCTTTTGCTGGTAGGCCTGCGGTACCTGCAGGTAATCAAAAATTTCCTCTCCCAGCATAAACAGCGTGCAGGAATCATCAAAGGTCACTGCCTCCTGCCCTGCCATGCAATATAAGCGGCCGTGTATGTCCTCATTCCTTCGATCTATACAAAGGCGCAGGGCATTCCCCGGAAAATTCATTCTGTTTTCCATATCACTCATCTCCTTTACGCACCGATCTCATCGTAGGTATATTCAATTTCAAACAAATGAAATTTACTCTGTGCTTCATAGCGTCCGATCAGTCGGTCCACGATGATCTGAATATTTTCTGCATTGCAGCCGTACAACAGCATGATGTACTGATTCCCGCTGTATTTTGATACAACATCCCCGTTGCGAAGACTGCTCATCAGCACCTGTTCCATTTTTTCCATCTCTTTATTCAATAAGGAAAGATTGCTGCTTGAGCCGGCAAATTTCCTCTGTGTGAGTGTAAACAGCACCACATATTCCGCATAGCCGTGCCGTTCACAGCGGCGCATATCCAGATGATAGATTTCCCGAAATACACCATATTCGCAACGAAACGCCTTTTTCATGGGATCGTCGAGTAACTCATCCTTAATGGTTTCCAGATTTTCCTCCGTATCCTCCTGCTTTTTCATAATCTCCATATAGATTTTCTGAAGATTCTCCGATTGGCGAATTCCCAGGCTCTCATACATCATATGGCTTGCGGTCTGGTACTGCTTCTTCGCCAGATCTATGTGTCCCTGTAAAAGCAGGGCCTTGATAAATAAATATTGTGTTTCATCATCTAGGGGATCGATCAGCAGCGCGTTCTTGCAGATTTCACTCATAGTGTCATAGTCTTCCGCTTCACCGCACAAAAGAGCCAGCTGCTTTGCGTTTCTCAGATACAGTGAATGAAAATAGGTGGTCAGGGAAATAACCCAGTGGGATGAGGAAATTGCGGGTAACAGTTTTCCCTTATACAGAGGAAGGATCCTGCTCATCCGCAAAATATCCTCCTGCGCCAGCTGTTCCTTTTCCTTCAATTCCTTTTCCATGAATTCAAACTGTTCAATGTCCAGTTCAATGCCATATTCGGGATTCCAGGAATAGGAACCTCTTTGTGTCAGAAAAAAATCACTGACCCCAAATGCCGACTGCAGTACCTTACGCAGCCGGTAGGTCAGGTTTTTCAAAGCGTTTCTCGGATTCGTAATATCCTCATTGCTCCACAGGATGTCCATGATCTCCGTCACAGCGATCGACCTGTCATGATAGATCATCATATAGGAAAACAGTGCCACAAGCTTTGAGGAATGCATATCGCTTTCATCCAGTATACGATCCTGAAATTGAATCTGAAAGGTACCGAACAGCGTTGCCTTTACCTTTTCCATGTATCTCGCCCCTTTGTATGATTTTTGCGTGCTTTCAATACCTTCATTATAATGAAAAAACAGACAGATTCCTAGTCTGTCTGTTCAGATTTATGCATTTTCATTGCTCTTCTTGTTATTTTTCTTTTTCATGAAGAAGAATACCAATCCAAAGAGTGCAGCTACCGCACAGCCTGTGCCGATATACCATGCGGTATAGTCTGCAGATGCCTTGTCTTTACCACCTAATGCTGTTTTATTATCCTCAACATCCTCTGTGCCTTTTACGTCTTCCTTATCCTTTTTTCCGTCACCCTGTGGAGTTGTGTTGTTTTCTTCCTGTACCAGATTATTGTCTTCGTTCAGGATTTCATTTCCGTTTGGTGTCTGAACTGTCAAGTCACCGTTTGGTGTTACAGTCAATACGGTATTATTTCCATTTGGTGTCACAACTGTATTACCATTGGTATTTGGTGTTACAACAGTACCTTCGTTTGCTGTATCTTCTACATCACGATAGAAATAGATATATCTTCTTCTGGAAGAATAGAAGGAATGCTTCGTTTCTTTATCCTGACCATTCAGCATCTTGTAGGACTTGCCTGCATCCTTTACAGTTTCCGGTGCAGCTATTACAGCATCTTTTCCAAGCTCAGCCTTTACGGTTCTGGCAGAAAGAACACGGTTGTTCGTGATATCGAAGTAAACGACAGATACATCATAGCTTTCCACTTCTTTTCCCTTTTCTGTATAATACATATTGTAAGTTCTCTGTGCATTTCCAAACTTATGAGAAATTGCTTTTGCCTGATTGCTTGCCAGTATATACGTTGTATCCCCATCCTGGATACTGGAATCAACATTTACGGATACTGTTTTGTTTACAGCTACATCAACACTCTTACTGGAAATCGTTCTTCCACTTAACAGATCCACATAATTCACACGAATACTGTAGGGCTGATTACTGTTTGTCACGTTTTTTTCATATGCTACGGTATAGGTTTTCATACCCTGCTCAAAGCTATGGGAAATCACTGCATCCTCCCCGCTTTTTCTCTTATATTCCATACCGTCCGGTGTAGTATAGGTTGCCGGTGTGGAGACCTTTACGGTTTTTCCATTTGTGACGGTATATGTATTTGCATTCAGCAGCGCTCCGTCACTGACATAGCGTACGGTAATAAAGTAAGGTCTCGCCGCTACGTTTTCCTGAAGTTGATAACGGAAGGTGTAATTTCTTGCTCCGTCTTCATAGCTCTGGGATACGGCTTTCTGTCCGCTCATCAGCTGATAGCTTCTTCCGTTCGCTCCGGTAAGAGAAGCCTGCGGCGTAAAGGAACCGCCGTTTGCCTCTGTTACGGTAAAGGAATCTCTTCCAATACCGTTTCCATCCTGATCAACATAGCTAATCGTGGATGTATAAGGATTTCTTGCCACACGGCTGTATGTAAATTCTACAGACGGTGTTCCAAAGGATACCTGCTTGTAATTCGAGCCGCTGATCTGATATTTGGCACTTGGATTATTTGGATTTACAACTGTTTTCGGTGCAGAGCAGGTAGCGCCTGTTGATAAACGGTTCACGACCGTGGAGCTTTGCACAACAGTTCCATCTGCGATATAGCTAACCGGCATGTAGTATGCATCGTTGCTGGCAATAACGTTCATTTCACTGTTATATTCCGTATACAAGCTTGTGCTTTTTGCAGAGCCAACATAGACGTTCAATGCAACACTTGCATTTGGCTGAAGGGTGATTGTCTGATCTACAGAATTGTTTGCATCGTAGCAATGAACATTTTCCAGTGTATTGGATGTCAGATTCTGAATGTAGAAGGTTCTTATATCATAGCTTTGTGATATGTCCGTAGTCACCTGCACGCTTCTTGCGGCATAGCTCTGTGCATCCTCGGCATGAATCCGTGAGGATGTTCCCATCACCATTAGGAAGCATGCTGCTATAGTTATAATTTTTTTCAATGCTTTTAACATATCCAACGCCTCGCTTTTCATCTTACACCTATATCATAAGCTTTTATCGTCACAGAGTGGTCACACAGGTAATAATTTCCGAAAGTATTTTTATTTTTTTGTGACCTTTTCTTTTCGGCTTCTAACCAAATTTGTACAATAGGGGAGCCGTTGCGATGTTTTTATTGAAGGAAAAGGAACTGCAGTGCCTCTAGCGATCATTCCACAGGAGATGCATCTGCTGTTGTTCCTTTCTCTCTTTTATATTTCTTTTTTAAGCCTGTGCAGCTTTCTTCCCAGCACCAGCAGTGCTACAAGGGACAGCCCTGCTACCAGTGGCGATTGGCGCTTTGTTGTATCTGCGGTTTGTACAGGCCCGTTTATTGTTTGGGAAATCATTGGCCTTGTGAATGCGGCACTTCCATCTGTGTTGTACACACCGCAATCCCAGGTCATGTCAAACCCGCCATCCTCTAGGTAGAACGGTCTTGTCAGATACCAGTCCTGCTTCTTATCATATCCATCAGAATCCAAAGCGGCATCATCTCCTGTGAGCGGCAGTGTTACCGCATAGCCCTTTAAGTAAAATTTCAAGCGATAATAGCCGGCATGCAGATCATCAAAGCGATAATAACCGGCATGATTGGTCGTTGTTTCTCCAACATATTCCCATGCCTGATCGTTCAGCTCCTCACTGTCATTGCGCTCAAGTATGACGCGTATACCGGCAATGCCGGTAGCCTCTTCATCCTGTATGCCGTTTTTATTTTCATCGAACCAGACATAATCTCCAACACTTCCGGAGGTCTGTATGATACCGGCATCCCAGGTCATATCATGTTGACCATAGCCCAGCTGAATGCTGTCTGTCGGAAAGCCCCAGCCGTTCATGTACCTTGCAAGGGCATTGGAATCCTTACGAATATCCGCTGCAGCTAACGGTGTTGTCAGCTTGGTGTCGTAAGGGAGATCAAATACCACACGATATTCAATGCCGGTGTAGGCACTGCCCTGCAATCCCTCAAACACATACCTTCCATGTGCATTCGTTTCCGCAGCCGCATAAAAGCTCCAGGTGCTTTCGCCCTGATGGCGTATCTGCAAATACACAGGAACACCGGATACCGGTGGTTCACCGTTCTCCTGTACACCGTTTTTATTCAAATCCTGCCATACATAATCACCAATACTTCCATATCGTACCGCTCCGGCATCCCAGTGCTCCTCCAGGCTATTTGGTGCTATGTAGAATACCGGTGTATACCCATATTGGCGAAGCTCATCCAGCTCATCGGAAACATCACTGTCAATTTCTTCATTTCCCTGATGCGCTTCCACCGCTTCAAAGCCATTCGGGAAGTGGAATTTCACCTGATAATAGCCCTCCTCCAAATGGTCAAAGAAATAGGTGCCATCCTTTCCAATTGTAGCTGTTCGCAATGGATCCTGCTTCCGCTTACCACTCTCATCGATTTGATACAGCTCAACAATCGTAGACGGCAGGGCAATTCCTATATCCTGAATATTATTATAATTCCTGTCCTCAAAGCAATATCCGCTGAGTGCACTATAGTACGTCAAGCCGGCATCAATGCTGAGATCGACAGCATGATCGTTCAGTGTGAACACATCACTGCGTGCCAGTGTTTTACTTACGCCGTATAGTCTGGCATTGGAATCTATGTCACTGGATGCGTCCTGAAGTACATACGGCGTAGTAAACGTGTAAGACGTGTAGCCATAGGAGTTGGTTTTTGAAATATCAAATTCAACAACATAACTTCCTGCACGCAAACCGCTAAACAGATAGCTTCCAGTATGATCGGTTTTTGTTTCCATTATGGCAGCTCCACTATGTCCTGCATCATCCACCCGGTACAGGCGTACAGTTACATCGGATACCCCTGGCTCATCACTATCCTGAATACCGTTTCTGTTTTTATCGATCCAAACCGTATCTCCGACAGCTCCCAAGGCGATAAAGCCTGCATCTATCGTCATATTGTCCTCACCGCTGATGCTGCCATCGCTTGTGTGCTGCGTCGCAAGCCGAATCTCGTCACTGATGTTGATTGTCTTTTGATTTTTCTTTTCCTGCGTAATATTTGAATCGCTTGTATTATCACTTACGGCAAAGCGAATGGTCGGTTCATATGCATATCGGGATTCATCCTGCGGTGTCGCAAATTCAACACGATAGCTGTAAATCGCATTGCCTACATAGCTGTTTGGATCATCCGCATCGGCAGTGCCGGCAATTTGTTCATTGCAATCAAGATTGTCGAATCGGTAATATCCCAGCTGATTGGTCTGCGTCTGCTTTTGGTCAAGCTCTGTTTTTATCAGCTCGCCCCTCTCATTTCGATAGGTTTTATACGTATGCAGCGTTACCTGTAAGCCGGTAACGGGAATATCCCCGCTGTCCTGAATACCATCCTTGTTGCGATCAAAGAATGCATAATCTCCGATACTGCCCTTTGCCAGTATCAGCTTCACCTTGACAGGATCGTTTTCCACGGTATCGGATAAATCAATGGATTTACCATCCGTACCAAATCGCTGTACCGCTCCCATCGCTGAATTTTTGATCAGCTTATCCTGCATCGCTGCCAGCTCATCTGTAGAATATGACGGTGCCTGCATTTCGATATGAACCCGGAAGCCCTCGTAGCTGCCAAGAGGCTGGTTTTCTGTATCAAATTCCACAGCTACTGCAGTAACCGTACGCATATCGGCAGGAGCATCCGTCTGCCAGTGATGTGCGCCGTTTTCCCAGACACTATCCTCCCAGCTGTCGTACAGCATAGGAAGCTCGTATTCACGATCTGTTCTCTCCCGTTCGCTCTTTGTCCACTCGGCTGTCAAAGCTTCCTCCGATACACCTGTGCTCACACAATAGTATATTGTATACGGCTGTGTTACCGCACTGCCATCCATAGCTGAAACTGAAACATCCTTCAGAATCGGCCGCTTAGCAAGCTCACTGCCGCGCTCTGTAGCCTTACCGCCAGTATTGGTTCGCGTAACAAGCGTATCTCCCTTAAACGGCAGGATATCCACCACGCGTGCTTTCTTTATGCGCTGGTCCGAAGCACCGTTTTGAAGCACGATAGTATAGGAAATACTGCCGCCCGGAGCCGTGGAGCCTGTGTTGGCACTGCTCAGATAGGTCTTATCGTACTGTCCTTTTACTTCCTTATATACATTCAGATTGTTGCTGGCCTTTACACGTACATCCACACCGGAATACGCATACTTCTTTCCACCTGCCGGTTTTCCAAGCGTATTATCCAGAGCTTTGTCTTCAACGACATCTCCTCCGCTGGAAACATCAAATTCAACTGCGTTTCCATAAGGATTTTCTGCGGATAGAGGCAGCGATGCGCCTGATGTAAGATAGCTCGGTGCCAGCAGTCCGCTTACCGACGGTGACTGCGATATCTGTGCTGCAAATTTGACATACAGCTTATTGGATGTATCAATAGCCAAATCCTTCAGCTTGATGGTTACCTTGGTCGTTGTCTTTCCGGTATCGACCAGCTCACCGGCATCATTGATTTCCTTCACCGGTACATCTTCCGTTATGATAACCTCCATTTCATCCGGCTCTATGATTTGTGCATCATCCTCGGCACCATATAAAACCAGCAGATTTCTCCCCATGTTTTTATAATCATTTACGAAGGAGGTTCCCTGTGGCAGGTCAAAGCTGATGATCGGCTTTTCCAGATTTGCAGGATTCAGACCGCCGCTTCTGTTCTCCGCTGTAATCGTATAATATACAATATCTCCGGGAGCAAAGGAGGTTCCGTTATCCGTTTTAATTTGCAGACCTGCTTTGGGCGCAATATTCTGACACAGTGGGAAGTAGATTGCAACCTCATTGCTTGTTTTATGATCCGTTTTCCCTTGTATCGTGGCACTTTCATTTTTTATGTTGTAAAGATATTCGACATCCGCCCGATTTCCTGCCTTACGAATTTCATGCACGTCGGATGCTGCAATCGCACTTCGATCTTGAAAGGTCACAGAGAATTCTATACCACCTGCATGAAACTTCTTTTTCGTTCCCTGATATACGATACGGAAATGGACGGCCTGCAGGCTTGAGACATCCATAGTGACTCCTGTTGAAGAAGCCTTTTGAAGATTTTTCAATGCGGCTTTGCTGTCCTCGTATGTTGTCCATGTGCTGCTGCCGAAGGTCTGATATTCCAGAACTGCATGAACCGGATCCGAATCCTGCGGGATATCGCCTGCATAGGCGGGATATACCGTAACACGATCGATGGTATAATCATTCGCTGCGGCGGTTTCCTTTTCATACCTTCCATTATTCATATAATACAGATATAGCTCTGTATCTGAAACAGTCACACGCTCTGCATCAATTTCATTTGTACCTTCTGCATAGCCATTGATCCGAAATACTGCATTCTGATCATTCCCAAGCAAAGGGCTGGTTTGCGACTCCGGTATTTCTGCATCTGTAAATGTGGTATCTGCCTGTTGAATCTGTTTTGCGACGGATATCTGAAAATCTTCATAAAAGCTCTGTGGCTTGTTGAGGAAGGGGACATAATTGGAGGCCTTGGCATCCGCTTTTTGATTTTCTAAAATAATATCACTGCTTTGCAGTGGTTTCACCACAACCTTCTTTTTTAATGGATAATAGCGATCATCCAGTGTATAACCCACAGGAGCCTTTGTTTCCTCCACGATGTATGTGGTACCTTTTTCATCAGCCTCCAGAAGCTCGCTGATAGCATATCCGTTCTCATCGCTGAGCAGCGGTGTGGTTGTTATCGGTGTTCCATCCGTCTTAAATATCTGGAACTCGGCCCCCTGCAGTGGCTTGCCCGCTTCATCCGTTTTGTGTATCACAAGGCGTCCATGCGTTGCTGTATTGTAGATTTCACCCTGATCCGTTTCCTGTGGATAATAGGTTTTTATTTCACTCTGTCCGGCTGCAACCGTTACGTGCATCTGCTCCAGTTGTTCATATCCCTCCATTTTCGTTTCTTCAATGGTATATTCTCCCGGAACAAGGTTCTTCCATTCGCAGACACCATTTGCATCACTTCTCACCGTTTGGAATACCTCATTACCCTTTAGTGTGAATGCTACCCCCTGCATCGGATATTTCGTACCGGCTTCATCATACAGATAGGAATCACTGTATTTTATTATTTTCACATTACCGAGTGCTTCGTTTTCCACCGTTGATCTCTTTGCACTAACTACCTCAGTTATCTGGCTTGACTGGATTGTAAATTCAATCGGCTTCATGACAGCAAAGCCGGATGGTGCCTGCTTTTCAGATAGTCGATAGCTTCCGGCCGCTAGCATTCCACTTTCAAAGCTGCCTGCAGAATCATCCACATGGAAGGCCTCATAACCCGACACTACCTGCCATGTTTCGTCAGCGGTGCGTTTCTCCAAGGTAAACTGTGCTTCCTTTACATTTGCGATGTGTTTTTCATTGATGGTCGTTTTTTGAAAGGTGAATTTTCCCTGAATTGGATTATTGATGATGGCTTTTTCTCCGGTCAGCTCCTTGTTTTGCTTTCCTGCTGTAACCTCTAAGCTCCAGGTAGTCGTTACACCGTCTTCACTAAAGCCCTCCGGAACAGTCTCTGTCAGTGTATATATCCCCTGTTCCAAACCTCGAAATTCTGCGAAGCCGTCCGAATCCGTTTCCTTCTGCATGGAGAATTCAGGATCGTCGGCTTTCGTCAGCGTAAAGGTAACCTTGGAAAGCGGCAGCTTTCTGCTATCATCAGCATTGAGCATCCATTGCGCGTTCTTTTCAATCAAAATACTTCCCTGTGCGCTGTTTTCAATTTCCTTTTCCAATACAGCAGCATCCCCGTTAGCACTCCCTGTAGTAACAGACACAGGCTCTTTCCGCTTTGTATAGCCATCTGGCGGTGTCAGCTCCTTTATCCAGTAGGTCTGATCAGGAAGCAGATTGGTAAATAACAATTCTTCATCGCCGGATACCCTTTGTATTTCATTCTCTTCAGCTTTGGCGTCCTCTTCTGATAAATAGATTACGAACATCGCAGGCTTCATGTATTTTTCAGGAACAGCTTCCCGTGTAGCTGCATCTATTTTTTTGATGCGGACACTCTGCAATGGCTTATTATCAATTTCTCCACCATCGGTAATCTGCTGACTGTTGATTTCATAAGGCCCATACACCGCATTTGACAGCAGATAACCGTTCGGACTTTCCTTCTCCCGCAGCCAATATGAGCCGGCAGGAAGCATCTTCGTATAAGAAGTTCCCGCAGCGCCTGTCGTAATAGTGTCCACAGGCTCTCCCGTGCATTCCTTGTTCGCATAGACATCAAAAACAGCATGCTTTAAGCCTTCTTTGGAATACGCATCCGTTTTTTTGATTTTCAGCTTTCCGTATGTAGATGCATTGATAAAATCTGATCCATCCTTCAGGGTTACCGTCTCTTTACCCGGTTCAATTTGTACCTCTGCAAGCTTTCCCTCCACATAACCAAGCTCTTTATTTGCTGCATTTACTTCTGTTTCCTTGAGCCAGTAGGAGCCGGCATCAAGATTCTGTATTTTTATATGACCGGATGCAGAAACAGCCTCGGCTACAAAATTCTCATCACGGATATCCCTGGATGGATCGTTCGTTAGGTTACGATACAGTCTGAACGTGATTCCGTTTAATTCCGATGGGCTTTCACCTTCGATTAAAATGCCCACCTTGCGTATATTCAGGGAGCCCTTCTCCCTGTTTTTTATCAGAATCGGCTGATTGCTGTAGGCATCCAGTGGCTGAATAACACCGTCCTTCATACCGGTAATCTTGTTTGCTTCAATCTTAAATTCTACCGGGGCTGTCGCCAGACTATAGCCGTCTTCAACTTCGGTTTCAATCAGACGATAGGTGCCAGCCGGCAGGTAATCGGATTCATAAACACCAACAGCTTTATCAAATTCCACTTTATCCGTGTACGTTTTGAATTCCTTTGTTTGATCATCATAGCGTTCCAGTCGGAAGACAGCATGCAGCAGTGTCTTCGTGTCTGTATCCTTTACCTTTTGGAAATAAAACTTTCCATAATGCGCTATATTCTCAATCGGCGTATCGTACAGCTCCTTGTTGATTTCTCCCTCCTTCACCTCAATTCTCCAGACCTTATCTGTACCCGGCTGCTCAATTCCCTCAGGAACAGCAACCTCTTTTACGATATACCAGCCCGGTGTTAACCAATCGGTAAGGAATGCTCCATTGTTTCCTGACTGATAGGTGCCTGTCACATAATGCATCGCATTGCCCTCAGTTGTTAAATCTCTGGAATCCGCATGCTGATCCTTTGCTTTATAGATATCAAAGGTTACATCATCCAGTGGAAGGCTCACACCCGACAGCGTGACAATCTTTTGAACAAGCAGCTGCCCGCGTTCTCTGTTCATCAGCTGGAATTCTTCATCCTCTTCATAAAGCTGATAGGCACCATTGACCTCCCTCACAGTAACCGTATGCACATTCGGATCTCGTTCATAGGCGTCTAGTGTCTTCACCTCAAGGGCATAATAGGTTTTTTCTATATTCAGATTTTTAAACACAAAATACCCGTTATCATTGGTGGACGCTATTTGAAGAACACCCATAGAGTCCCAGTTATTCTGATTTTCAAGCTTTTTCAGTACAGCTGCCGGATTGGCTAACAGATTATTCTTCAGCGTCTCCGCCTTTTTTTCATCCTGTAATAGAGCAATCTGTATTCCCTTTTCCTTAATCAGCTCCTGCTTCTGATTCACCTTACTTCCGAGCGCTCCCTGTGGCTTAAAGTTTTCAACCGTAATTTCCTTCAGCTCACCTTTTTCCAATGTGATGGGACCGATCCATTCCTGCTCTCTTTGATATCCGGCAGGTGCCTGCCATTCCCGCAGATAATACACGCCATCCGGATTGAAATATTCTGTAAAGGCATAGCCGTTATCATTGTTTCCATCATTGGTTACATCAGCGGTACCTGTAATAGAATTCACGGTACTGACCTTTTTAAAATAATGAGTTACCCCGTTGATAACAAACTTCTGTACGCCCTTGGTATTCTTATCTACTTCCTGAAAGACGCTGAACTTCGCCTTGTTTAAAGGCGCTTTTGTTTCCCGATCAACCTTTTTGATCAGCATTTTGCTTTTCTTCGGGATGTTCTCAAAGGATAGCGGATTGGCCTTTTTACCACCTATCTCTGTATTGTTGACGGCATACCCCTTCATGTGATTCTGACCTGCCTTCACATGTACCAACTTGGCCTGCGGTTCTCCGTATATTTCTTTCTGTGCGGCTGTTAATTTTTCTTTTACATAATAAGTTCCAGCATCAAGATGAGGGGAAAGGATTGCGCCAGCAGTAGAGCTTGTCATGGCTGTGACTTCATCCTTACATTCTGCATCCCTGTATATACCGAAGGTCATAACCTGATTCAGTCTTCGTTCCGCAGCAGTGCCGTATCCCCAGATTTCTTCTTTTTTCAGATAGAAACGGCCCTTGGGCGTATTTTCAACCGGTGTACTTACCAGACTATTATTTAACCTGTTTGCGCTTACCTCTACCTTATATACCGTATTGAGATCCGGTGTATAATATTCCATATTGGTACCGATTGGTGTGACCTCCAATACAGCGTATGTGTCAGGCTTCAGAGTGACTGCATGAATACCGTCCTTTTCTTTTATATCAAAGGCCTCAATCGGTTTATTCTTGCGATAATCCGCATATGTATAGCCTTCTACATATTTATAAATTTCAAATCTGGCACCGCCTGTGATGACAACCTCCTTATTATTTAATTTCATGGAGCTGACTTTTTTAATTTTCAGCATTCCAAGGCTAGTTTTATTGATGACCTCCTGTTCAACTGTCGTGCCGGAGACTACCGTTATCGTGATAGGATCTGCTTTTTCATATCGCTCATCCTCTTCCTCTACCAACCAGTACGTACCCGGCTTCAACTTTTCTGAGGTAAAGGTGCCATCACTGCCGGTTTCTGCTGTTCGCAGTGTAAAATTAGAGGTTGCCCAGTACAAATCTTGCGTAACATCCTCTGTAAGCTTTGGAAAATACTTAAATTTAATACCGCTCAGCGTTTCTGATACCTCTTCTGAATTAAATTTCTGCAGCTTTTTTGTTATTCTGAAATCCCCATACTTTTCATTTAGAATAAGCGGAGGCTCCTCCTGCTGTTTATATGCAGTACCCTTGCCCGGAGAAGTAAATGATTTTATCGCATCATCCAGAATATAGTCATCGGATGCTGTTTTTGTCTCCCTGTAAAAATATTCCGTCTGCGGCTCCAGCTTTTCAAATCGAAGTTCTCCGGAAGCAGCCGTTGTATACGTTTTCCCATTGGTATCGTTTTCTGCATCCTGCTTCGTCGGATACAGCTTAAAGCTGACTCCCGCTAAAGGATTGCTCTTATCATCCGTCTTTTTTATCGTATACGCTACAAGTGGTTCATTCTCGATGATGACCTCAGAAACAGCATTCTTTTTGACCTCAATTCCCGTTCCCTCTGTTTTCGCCTTCCCCTGCGCATCCAGCCCCATGAAAAGCTTTCCCTTTGCTGTTTTGGAATAGCCTTCCGGCTGTGATATCTCCTTGATTTTATACCTGCCGTCATTTAAAAATACAGATTCCGCAATACCCTCCGAATTGGTGCGAACTGTATCAACTTTATTGCCTGCTTCATCGTAGATTTCAAATTCTACCCCTTCCAGCTTTACCGCACTGTCAGACGCATCCTGCTTGATAATTTTTAGCAGACCCAGACTGGTTGCTATATTCTTTGCCTCATAGATGAATTCATATTTATCCGTGTCCAGCAGCTCGCGGAGCAGTCTGACATTCTTATCCATCTCATAGCCCTGCGGCGCCTTTGTTTCTTTGATCCAATATGAGATGCCCTTTCTCAGCATGACTGCATTTGACGTTGACTTCCCTCCGGATAAATAGGTTGTCAAAACAGCATCCTTAGGCTCCTCAGGATTCGTATAGTCCTGTGCTGCCTGCGTGCATTCCTTATCCGTATACACGCGGAACTGTGCTCCGCTCAGCGGTTCACTCGGCTGCGGCTTATCCGCAGACAGCTGCCCTGTTTTCGCAACAGTCAGGGTAATCATTTTTTCATTTTCTATTTGTAAGCTGTTGATTTGATTTGCCTGAATCTCGGAAACAAATCTTCCATCGGCTACAGCATAGCCGTTTGGCGCCTTTGTTTCTACAAACGCATACCAGCCCTTTGCTAATGCATAATAGGTATTCCCATCTGTAAACTCACTGGTAATAGCGATTCCCTTTTGTCCCTTTGTATCTGCGGCCTCTGCGGCAGCTTTCGTATCATAGGGACCGTATGCCATGAATTCAGCACCTGTAAGCTTCTTTTCCTTATCCTTTTTATCTACCTTGATGATTTTCAAGCCGCCCTTTTGTGAAATATTTTCAATATACGGCTTTTGATTTTCATCTTTATTCAGCGCTTCATTATTCGCTTTAACAGGGTAATTCACCTGATTGCCTGTCACAGTAACCTTCCAGTCATTGGAAGGTGATTCAAATTCTCCATCCCCGCGGTCAATCTCCTTTAAGCTGTATTTTCCTGCTGGTATACCCTGAAATAAAACCAGCCCGTGCGCATCAGACACCGCAGTATAGGTTTTTGTAGAATCTGTCTCGGAAATCAACTGAAATGTAATATTCTGCAAATACTGCTTTGCATCCTTTGATATCGCCGTGGTACCCTTTTTCCAAAAAGCCACATAGCCAAAGCCCTTCTCATCCGCAGTATTCACAATGGTAACCGGAGCATTGGCTTCTACAGGTTTCCCATCAACATGAATACCTCCATCCTTTGCGATTACGATTTTTTTGACAGATGGCTCCTGAAATCCTTGAAAGTTCATCGTTTCCTTCAGATAGTATGTTCCTGCAAGCAGATGATCGAAGCTGAACAAGCCATCCTTTACAGGCTGATCCTTTCGCAGAATTACCGGCTGTACGGTATTTCCGTCCTTATCCTTTGCCAAAACGGTTGTGCTTTTATCCTTATATAGATGAAATTCGATTCTATCGTCAGCCGCAAGCAGCTGCTCCTGAAGACGTTCATCGAAATTTCTGGTTTCTTCAACACCGGAACCGGACAGCAGCGCATCAACGCCGATCCTGATCTGCTTTTGAATGTTTAGATTAAAAACACCCGGATTTTCATCCCGCCAGCCCAGAACGGCAGACGCCTCTGCTTTTATGGTTTGCTCTGCCTCCATTAACGGCTGATAGGTCAGCTGCAGCTGATTGTTTAAAAGATATCCGTTGATGTCCCTTTCATTAAATGGAATTTCATATGCACTATAATCATAATCTGCATATACCTGGAAGGTTGTTCCCACCATCGTTCCGGCATCAATGGTATTTCCGGCGCTTGTATTCATGGCAGACGCCTGTATATGAATTTCAGCGATTGTTCCATCTGCCGCCTTTGTCAGAGTATAGTCTGCCCCTTCCTTCAGCTCCCGCTGTATATCCTCATTTTCATTTGCTATGATACGTATCGAGCTGGCACCTCCGCCCGATGGATACCCCTGTGCAATACCATTTGTAATTTCCGAGGTAAACGGTGCAGGAAGCTTGTCTGTCAGCTGAAACGTCGTACATTCCAAACGACCATAGCGATCTGCATTACCGCCGGGATTTACCTGCAGCTTGTATTTCAGACGATAGGTCCCTTTTGTTTTATCATATATATAATCCTGACCGTTCTGCTGCTCAATTCCCTTCTGAATATCCCATGTCTGCGATGCCTTATTTACAACTGTCAAATCCCCCATCTGAATAGGATTGATCGCACCGCCGGATGTAGATGCAGTAAACTGAATATTGCGAAAAATCCCATGATAATCATTTTCTGTAGTCATGTTTGAATAATGAAAAACCATGTATAAGGAACCACTCATACCACTGTTAAAATCACCATTCGTGGTAAAGGTGATCAGATGGTTTGTTGGATTATACACAAAATCTGTAAAAATGGAAGGACGTGTCTGCATGAGCTCACGCGTTGCTGCTTCGTCAAATACAGCTTTTTCCGGAATCTGTAAGGCCAGTGTTCCCGCCGTATACACATTTTCTTGTCCGCCACCAAGCGAGTTGATGGTATAGCTGCTTTTCACATAAAAGGCTTCCCCACTTTGTACTTCGATGTTATCAGTACCAGCTCCATCAATTGCTTTTAACAATACCGCCTGAAAGCTGATATTGGAATCCGCCGCAAAAATCCCCTCCAGTCTGGAAAGGTCTGAAACATTCAGCAGCAGAAGCAGACATACCAATACAATCCCCGCTTTATAGAGAACCATTTTCACGTTCTTTTTTAATCTGTATTTCTTCATTTTTTCTCCCTCTCCTTTATAATTTATAACTATATGAAAAATTTTATAATATTTTATAAATCTATCATACACCCATATGGTAATAAATTGGTTAGATAAATACTTATTTTCTTTTTTTACAGGTTATTTCTTATGACTTATTCTATTTAGTATAAGAAAAGAAGAATTTCATGCAAAAGCGAAAATTCCCTTATCCATAGGCAAATTATGAAGTGATTGCCTAGAAAATATATATAAATCCTTCATCGCCATTAAAAAATGCCACAGCCTGCGGCTGTATCATCCTACATATTGTATCAATATGATAGATTTTATCATTCCCATAGATTTGTTTCCTTCCAGCATCTGTACACAGACGCGATGATCGCACTCTCTTGCGTACATAAAAAAAGAGCCGGTATATGCCAGCTCATGTAACAATTTAATTTATATGCTTATATTCGTACACCAGCTTTGATTCCGGAATCGTCTTCTTCTGTTGGAATCTGTCCAGAATACGGCTGATCGCCTTATCACAGCCCTCAATCGAGGTTGTCGCAATAATCAGGGAATACTGAAACGGACTGCATTTTGTGAATACATCGTTTTTTCTCAGCTCCGTCGTGATAACATCGCGAAGGATATCGGATTCTCTTTGCTGAGCCTCTTCCTTCAGTCCCTCCGGCTGCTGCATGGTCAACAGCACCAGATAACGGGAACGCGAGGATCGTCTTGCGGAACGCAGATTCATCTGGTATATGTTTTTGAATACATCAAAGTCACAATAGAAGGTGCCTTCATTTCTGACATTTTCCTTCAGCTGCTGTTCCAGCTCATGCACATCGACCGGATTGCTAGCAATGCACTGCACAACTTCCGTATAAATTTCTCTGCACAGCGGCGTTACCTCGATTCCAAGCCTACCATAATACATATCGATAACCTTGTGATAATACGACAACGCCAGTGAGTATTGATGCGTCTGCCGATATGCCTCCAGCTTATATTCATGGATATGGTTATTCGCATAGTGCTTAAAGCCCAGAATATCGCACAGCTTGATCACTTCATCATAATATTCCTTATCCATCAACAGCTTGCAGCTGCGGTTGGTTGCTCGCATCAGATTGTTGTCATAGTAGGTTTTCTGCAGCTCTACCCAGTTCTGTGTATGAAATTCAAACATGAAATCTTCCATATAATTACTGAGCAGCTCCTTGCAATACTGATAAGAGGCTTCCGGTGCTTCCTCCTCTTCGATTTTCCTGCACAGCTCATCCATCTGCACTACGTCAATCTCACAGGGGATTTCAGCATTCCATGCATAGGTATTGCCTTTTGACAGAATGAAGGATAGCTCGGGATTATCCGGATAAAACTTCTGCAGTTCCTTTCTTGCGCGGTAAACAAGATTACGCAAAGCTCCCTCGGGCTTATCTGATTCATCCTCCTTCCACAAAATTTTTATCAGCTTCTCCTTCGATACCACCGTATGCCGATACATAATCAGATAGGCGATCAGAAGAATCAGCTGTGTGCTTTTCTTTGTTTCCTGTGGAAACCGATAATTTTTGTTTTCCATATAAAATTCACCCAGCAGATGAATTTTTAATATATTTTTCTTTCTCATAGGATGTCCTCGTTGCTTTCTATGATTTCATTTTATCACAAATCCATCTCATGAAAAGAGGGCTAAAAAAAATCAGAAATCATAGAAAAACAAAGCCATTAACGGACTGTGAATTTCAATTTTTCTGATTTTCCTGCATTTATCTTGACAATATAACTATATGAAATTGAACAAAAGCCCTCCCTTATGCGTTATGTAACACCTTTTTGATATCATCCGCAGAGATTGGACCTTCACGGACAATGCGCGGTTCTTCGTCGCTCATATCTACGATCGTGCTTGCCAGCTTGCCCTTCGCCTCTCCCAAAACGATGGCATCAATTCTACCATCCAGCTGCGCCAGCACCTGCTCATCTCGTACTCCGGTTTCCTCTCCGGAACGATTTGCACTCGTTACCAGAAGCGGCTTTCCGCATTCCTTAATCAGATGCAGTACAAACGGATCGTCCGGCATCCGGATTCCCACGGTAGGAAAACCGTTTGTCACATAATCCGGCAGCGTATCCTGCTTTCGCAAAATCATCGTAAATGCTCCCGGCATAAAAGCATCCGCCAAAGCAACGGCATCCGCACGCATAAGCGCAATACGCTTCATCTGTTCCACATCCGCAACCATAGTCGGAATGGGCTTGTTTTCCGGACGTCCCTTGCTTTCCTTCAATGCACGCAGGGCTTCCTCGTTTTCATAGATGACACCCAGTCCAAATACCGTATCTGTAGGAAACGCCACAACCTTTCCGCTTTTCAGCAGCTCTGCGACTTCCTTTACATCCTTTTTCTCAAACCGTCTGGTTTTCATGTTCATCATTTCCTTTCCATTATCAGCATTGTAGCACAGAATTTCCACAAAAAACACAGTGGATAGAAAATGATGGAAAGTTGATGGAGAATCATAAACAAAATATGGAAATTGTAGTATATTTTGCAAACAAAATGTTGAAAAATCGTGGAGTTTATGGACTACCTATGGTATGATAGCTAGGCTCGACATTTATATTCTAAGGAGGGTAAAAATGGAAAGTTCAAAGAAAATAGTCTGGTATAACCTTGCGTTTATGGCATTTTCTACCGTATGGGGTTTTGGAAATGTATTGAACGGCTTCGTATACTTCAACGGTATTCAGGTTATATTCAGCTGGATTCTGATGTTTGCTCTGTACTTCGTGCCTTATGCATTGATGGTCGGAGAGCTGGGATCCGCATTCAAAGACTCCGGTGGTGGAGTCAGCTCCTGGATCAATGAGACAATTGGTCCGAAATTCGCCTACTATGCCGGGTGGACCTACTGGGCATGTCACATTACGTACATCGCAAGCAAAGGAAGCGGTGGACTAAAAGCACTGAGCTGGGCTGTGTTCCGCAATGCGGAAACTTATGACACATTCCCGACCATTTATGTGCAGTTGGGTACACTGGCAGTCTTCCTGTTCTTCTGCTGGGTCGCAAGCCGCGGTCTGAATCCGCTGAAGAAGCTGGCGACGGTTGCCGGAAGCAGTATGTTCATCATGTCCATACTCTACATCATTATGATGTTTGCCGCACCGGTTATCAATCCAAACGGCGGCTTTGTCACTCCGGATTTCAGCTGGGATAACATCTTCCCGCAGTTTAATCTGCAGTATTTCACATCGCTGTCCATTCTGGTATTTGCCGTCGGTGGCTGTGAAAAGATTTCCCCTTATGTAAACAAGGTGGAAAATCCAAGCAAGGGCTTCCCAAAGGGTATGATCACACTGGCAATCATGGTTGTTGTATGTGCTATTCTGGGTACGATTGCAATGGGTATGATGTTTGATCCTTCCGTTATCAACGGAACGACGGAATCCTTTAATTCCTATGTATCCAACGGTTCCTACTGGGCATTCCAGAAGCTGGGCGGATACTATCACATGGGAGATGCACTGCTGATCATCTATGCATTGTGCAACATGATCGGTCAGTTCTCAACACTGGTATTAAGTATCGATGCTCCACTGCGTATGCTGCTGGACAACGAGGAAGCCAGAGAGTTTATCCCATCCGGGCTGCTCAAGAAAAACAAATACGGTGCTTATATCAACGGTATCTGGATGGTTGTCATCCTGTCCGGAAGCATTATTCTGATACAGTCCTTCGTACCTGGTGCTGCCAGCGTACTTGCACAGCTGAACAAGCTGAATTCTGTAACCATGCCGATGCGTTATCTATGGGTATTTGCCGCCTACATCGCGCTGCGGACTGCACGAAACAAATTCCAGCCGGAATACCGGTTTGTAAAGAATCAGGGAGTCGCTATGACCTTTGGTATCTGGTGCTTTGCTTTGACTGCTTTCTGCTGTATCTTCGGTATGTATACACCGGGGGATATGTTCACCACAGCATTAAACGTCATTACGCCTATCGTACTGACAGCGCTTGGTATGATCCTGCCGGTTATCAAAAGAAACGAAAAGGCATAAACCTTAAGACAAGATCAGCCGGTCTTGTCTTTCTTACTATTAAGTCATTGTACAACATTTGCTTTTTAATATCCGTGTTTATAAGCTGTGCCACCTTTCAGCGGATTGTGGCAAATCAAAGATAAACAACAGGTCCACGAAATCAGGTAAAGAAAACGCTGCTCTTTGGGTAGAATTCCCCAAACAGGAATTACCCTGTTCAATCGACATGGTATGCCGGAGGGCATGTTTACCCCGTAAGCATACCATGCTATACTGTACGTGTAGATTACAGGAGGATAAATCAATTATGTATAAAGATATTGCAAAAGAATTAGGAAGCTTCATTCAGAAAAGTCCAAGCTGCTTTCATGCAGTGCATACCATGAAAGGTATGCTGCTGGAAGAGGGCTATACGGAATTACGGGAATGTGAAGTCTGGACGCTGGAAAAGGGCGGAAAATACTTCACAACTAGAAACGGCTCCAGTCTGATCGCCTTTCACATTGGAAGCAGTCTAACGGATTATCACTTTCAGGTTACTTCATCCCATTCTGATTCTCCTACCTTCAAGGTAAAGGAAGAAGCAGTTCTGAAGGGAAAAGGCGGCTATCTGCAGCTGAATACGGAAGGCTATGGCGGTATGCTGTGTGCAACATGGATGGATCGGCCGCTTTCTTTGGCAGGGCGTGTCCTTGTAAAGGAAGGCAACACCTTCACCAGCAGGCTCGTAAGCTTCGATCGTGACCTTCTGCTGATTCCAAACGTTGCCATTCATATGAATCGTGATGTAAATAACGGTATGAAATATAACAATCAGGTGGATATGCTGCCGCTGTTCTCAGCCGGAGAATGCAGTGAAAGCGATTATGCACAGCTGCTTGCTGATGAGCTGGGCTGTGCAAAAGAGGACATCTTCGGAACTGATCTGTATTTGGTAAACCGCATGGCTCCAAGCATCTGGGGCATGAAGGAAGAATTCATTTCCTCACCAAAGCTGGACGATCTGCAATGTGCATTCACATCTCTGAAGGCGATGCTGCAGGGGACAAATGAACAGGCAGTCAATGTATTTGCATGCTTTGACAACGAGGAGGTTGGCTCCGGTACCAAGCAGGGTGCCTGCTCAACCTTCCTGTATGATGTACTGCAGAGAATCAATGACAACCTTGGCTACACAAAGGAGGATTATTACCGCGCTGTTGCGAAGAGCTTCATGGTTTCCTGTGACAACGCACATGCTGTACATCCGAATCATCCGGAAAAAACAGATGATACGAACTGCACCTATATGAATAAGGGGATCGTTGTGAAATTCAGCGCCAACCAGAAATATACAACCGATGCAATCAGCTCGGCAGTCTTTGCGGGTATCTGTGAAACAGCAGGAGTACCTGTTCAGCATTTCGCAAATAGAAGTGATGCAGCAGGAGGCAGCACACTTGGAAATCTCTCCAGCCAAAAGGTATCCATGCACACCGTGGATATCGGATTGGCTCAGCTTGCCATGCACTCCTCCTATGAAACAGCAGGTATCAAAGACAGTGAGTATATGATTCGTGCACTCACAACCTTCTATAACACCAATCTTCATATTACCGACAGCGAAACGATTGAGGTCGCATAGAGCTCCATGAAAGGTCAAAGCAGTCAGAAAAAAATTCATATTGACAATCTGTATCTGATGAAAAAGCTGGATGAGGATTATCATAAGGAATTTATGCGTTTCTATGACTATGTACTGCACAGCAATAAATCCGATGCGGATATCAACATCATTGTCAATACCGCACTCAATCAGTGTCTGGAGGGAATGAAGAACAGAAAAAAGGCTACGCTGGTAATCCCGAAGGATTTGAAAGAATATACGGCAAAGCTTTCCCGCGGTAATGTGTATAAGGATATGAAGCGGAAAATTCGCAATCAGGATTATGAGAAAATGCAAATCAGCAGTATCTGGTATGTATTCTCCCTCTGTATTGTGCTGTTCTTCTTTAAAAATCTGATGGATCAGAAATTTATAGTGAATTATCTGGTTGATGTCATCGTTGCCTGTATTGCAGGTGGTATTGCAATGAAAAACTTTCTGATACGCAAAAGAATTGTAAAACGCTATCAGTTCGGCAGCTTCTATATGCGAATGGACATCATCGCAATCGTCGCCTGTGTATTTATAAAAATAGTGACACCTGCCGCATATGCTAATTTTGATATCACCTATCTTCTTCTGGTGATTTCCTTCTTCATTATGAAACGGAAGATCAAGCCGCAATTTGAAGCGGTGATATAGCAGACATGAAAAGCCCTCAGCAATACGCTGGGAGCTTTTTTGTTATTGTTATCCAAGCAGAAATGGTTCTTTGAAGTATGTATGCGTATGCTGGAGTCGTGATACACAAAGGGGATTCGATGTAAAAACAGCTGTATATACCGCATCCTGTATCAAATACTTCCATCCGGATTTCGACTCCATTGGAATAAAGCTGTCATGCCCCTTCTCTTGTATGAAAGAAAATTCATGGAATTTTAAAATTTGTAAAGTATTTCTTTTTGTGTGATATTTTGAAATATATACAGCTACTGACTCGTATAGTAAATGAAAGAAGGTAACCCCCTATGAAACGAGCCTGCAGCATTATCCTTATCCTAGTATTGATCTCCATTGTTTTTCTGTCTGCATACAGCAGTTTACAGACAGACTATAAGCTGATTTCGGCAACAGGAGCTTTTTCCCGGGGAATAATTGTGCATTCCATGTATTCTGGTGATGAAGCTGCGGCTACAGACAGGCAGGAGGAAGCACCATCCGTACAGACTGATAGAGAAAGCAAGCCAGCGGAACAAAGCCATGGTACTGCATCATCAAAGCCGCAACAAAAAAAGCTGCGCATAATTCAAAGCGTACAGGAAACCTCGTATTACTGCGTTCCTGCCTGTATACAGATGACGCTTCGCTATCACGCTATAGAATGCACGCAGCACTCCCTTGCACAGCAGCTCCATACAGATCCTGTAACCGGTACGGAGTATGTGGATATGGCAAGGGTTTTGAACAGCTACCTGTTTCCTGATGCAAGCATGCCATCAGCGGATGAAGCAGGCTATCATGTACAGACAATAGCACCTACAGATCACACACAGGAAGTATCCGAGATATTTTCACGCCGCTGTGAACAAAACATTAAAGACGGTTACCCTGTATTCGCCGCAGTTGATCTGCATGCGCTTTATCCTGCACTTGCACATGCCAATCATATGGTGCTGGTAATCGGTTATGCAAAGAATGATGAAACGATAACCTCCTACTATATCATAGATCCATATCCGCCTGTTCAGGATGATGTATACAAGGGATTAAAGATATTTTCTGCCGAGGAGCTTGTACATGCCATGCTGGTAAATGAGGAGCCTGCCTACATATGGTAAACTATGGCAAAATTTATCAATTAAAATCAAAGCAGCATGCCCTGGCGCTGCCTTGGAATTGAGGCGCGAAAAATGGTCAAAGGAAACGAAGCTTCCTATCATAGGGGATCTTACTTGGACAAATGAAATAAAAGATTTCAAAAGCTATTGTATTCTTCAATAGTAATGAAATCTTTTTTTACATCTATCCTAAAGGCAACAACCCTAAAGTAAGAAAGAACTATCATAGGAATTTGCTTCTTTTTTCGTTTTCTCCTTGTCCTCTGATAAGAGCAGGATATCATGCTTTCTCACATACTTCTATTGAGCATCTTATTGACGATTGCATGCAGCCCTGTTAGTATAATATGGGAATAAAAACACGGTCTGGTTGGTAGTCCAGACGCAATGAGAATTGTCAGTAACCTGCCTCCTTGGTTGTCCGTTTCCTTATATAGTATATAAGGAGGAAGCATTATGAATCAGACTCGCTTAGCTTTACTGTCTTCTTTGAAGACCCTTTTTGGATTGGTTTATTTGAATACCGGGAAAATCAGCTGCTGTATTGGAAACGCATCGTATTTGGCAGTGAGCCCAGTGAGCAGTTGGTATATGCATGGCTGAAGAGCTTCTGGTATTCCATCAACTTTCAAAAACCTGTGGAAAGCGTGCAGCAAAAGGTGCATCATCGAAATCCCAAGCGCATACAGCGCGAGGCTCGTAAAGCACTGGATGTAAGGCTATCCTGTACAAAATCACAGCTGGCAAAAAAACAGCAGCAACAGGAGCGTGCAGAGCAAAAGGCTGATAGGCGAAAGGCAGACAGAGAAGAACAGAAGGAAGCGTTTCGTCTTAGACAGATGAAGAAAAAGGCAAAGCATAAGGGTCATTGACATTATACGTTACCAGCTGTACAAAGGGTATGCCTGCGCATACCCTTTTATATGAAAGCTGCGTGTGTTTGCCTATGGACTACTGATGAATCGTTTTGATCCGAAAGAGAAAATAGTAGTATTTAAAGAGCATGAGTGCAAACAAAAACAAACGTAGCCATAGATTGTTCATAAAATACATAGCAGCAAGCAGCATCAAACTGGCAAAAGTCAGTAGAGAAGCCTTGGTTTTCCGTGTCATGGAACGATGCTGTACGAAGGAATCCAGATGATTTTTGTACAGCTGTGTCGAAATGAACCAGCAATGAAAGCGCCGTGAGCTTTTCGCAAAACACCAGGCAGAGAGAAGCAGAAACGGTGTTGTAGGTAAAACAGGAAGCACAACACCCGCTGCCCCCAGTATCATAGATAAAACACCAATGATAAAATAAATAGGTTTCATATATGTCTCCTTTCGTGACAGCCATATATGCTGTATCACCATGAGCGGTCGATGCAGGAGCATCCTCCAGCCGCTAAAGCGCATGACGCTGCGAATCTGTTCACGCTGTTCCTTTTGATAACAATGTACCCTGCAGCTGCTGCAGAAGGTCTTGCTTTCCATAAATGGACAGCTGTCAATACGCTGATGTGCGTAGCTGCGAAGCTCCTCGCATTCCTTGCAAAGTCCCTGTCCATGATGCTGCTTTCGGCAATACAGGGATATCATTTCCTCAATGACAAGCTTTTCCTTTTTCCGTTTGGCTGTGGCATCCATCAGCTAACTCTCCCGGATTCCACAGAAAGCACTGTATCCGCAATGCGCATAGTCGTAGGACGATGGGATACCAGAAGAATCGTTTTATCCTTCTGTGCCTGAATACTTTTCAGGATAACAGCTTCATTCAATGCATCCAGATTACTGGTCGGTTCATCCAAAAGGATACAGTCGGAATCATGCAGGAATGCTCTTGCGAGTGCGATTCTTTGCTTCTCCCCTCCGGAAAGGGAATCACCGAGCTCTTCCACCAGTGTTGCATACTCCTTTGGCAATGACATAATAAAATCGTGAATTCCCGCTTTGCGGCAGGCCTCTTCAATCTCATTAACAGATGCGTCCAGCTTCGCGATTCGTATATTGTTGAAGATGGTATCGTGAAATAAAACTGTTTCCTGTGTAACCAGACTCTGCATGTTACGCAAATCACAGGTATTGATTTCCTCCAGACTGACACCATTGATGGAAATACTGCCCTGCGGCGCATTCCAGAATCGCATAAGCAGCTTCAGCAGGGTTGATTTTCCAGAACCGCTCTTCCCATGAATACCTGTAATCTGGCCCTTTTTGAAGCTTGCCTGTACCTTACGCAGCACCTCTTCCTGCTCATAGGAGAAGCTCAAATCCTTCACTTTTATATCCCCGCTGTATGCCGGCTCTTTCCCGCTGATTTCCTCAACCTCTTCTTTTTCATCCAGCAGCTGCAATACACGTCTTGCACTCGCCATGGTAATCAGAAGATTATTGGAAAGACTGGCAAGAGCAAGAAGTGGTCCGAAGCTGGATACCATCAGCACGGTACTCATCAATACCGTTGTAAAGCTTACCCTTCCCTGCAGATACAGCAGGCTGCCGCATAGCAGCATAAGCAGGGTGAATAGCGTAACCACCGCATTTCCAAGAATCGCAGAGGTACCTTCATGCAGCTTCAGACGCTTTGCTGTATCATGAAGTGCTTCACTTTTTTTCTGCATTTCCTCCATACGACGGTTTCCGATACGGTATTGTAATATATCCTGCATTCCACGAAGCGATTCCAATACATAGCTGCTCAAGCTTCCAAATCCCTCACGGGACTGACAGCCCTCCTGCTTACCCAGCTTTGTGATAAGAAGTGGAAGCAGTACTCCGCAGGACACATATCCAAGCAGTGCAATCATAAAGAACAGCGTATGCATGTTCGCAAACTGTATCAGAAGTATGGCAGATGTGAATACAGCAATTAAGACAGGGGAAATCGTATGGGCATAAAACACCTCCAGCGCTTCTATATCACTGGTAATCAGATAAATCAGATTTCCCTTATCCTGTCCCTCCAGCTTTGCCGGTGCAAGGCGTCGCAAAACAAGGAATACCTTATCTCGAAGAATGGCAAGCAGCTTGAATGCAATATAATGATTGCAGGCCTGCTCACCATAATGCAAAATCCCTCGTAGAAGTGCCAGTACAAGCATGATTACAAAGAACACACTCACTGGAAAATCCGGTGCCTGTATAGCGATATGGCTAATGAGAAGTGCACTGAAATACGGAATGTATATCGCACATAGAAAGCCCGTAACACCGAGAAATACCGCCAGCAGCATATAGGGAGCCAGCGGCTTCACAAGCAGACTCATTCGTGCCATCAATCGTATATTTCCTATTTTATCCATACTGTATATCTCCCTCCATAGCTTCCAGCTCCTGCTGTTTCTCATACATTTTTGCATAGGCTCCCTGCAAATGCAGCAGCTCCTCATGTCTGCCATGCTCCTGACAGGTACCCTGTTCAATCACATAGATCTGATCACAGTTTATAATGCTCTTCAGCCGATGCGTGATCATGATTACCGTTTTCGTTTCTGCCAGCTTATGAATGATCGATATAATGGCATCCTCACTCTTTGCGTCAATATTACTTGCGGCCTCATCAAAAATATAAACATCGCGCTGAGCCAGCAATGCCCGGGCAATGGATAAACGCTGCTTCTGTCCACCGGATAAATTATTCCCCTGCTCCTGCAATTCCATATCCAGGCCGCCCTGTTCCATGACAAAATCAAGAAGCTCCACCTTACGCAGTGCCTCCAGCATATCCGCTTCACTCAGCGAAGCCTTTGCTATTGCCAGATTTTCGCGAACACTGCCCTTAAAAATAAATGGTTGGTGGCTGACATATAGAAAGGATTGATAGAAGGCATCATCGTCAATATCCCTCCGCTGCGTTCCCGCAATCAGCAGCTGTCCATGGTAATCTTTGACAATGCCGGCAATCAGCTTGGCAATCGTACTCTTACCGGAGCCGCTTTCTCCAACGATTGCAGTGAACTGTCCAGGTCTAAGCTGCATATATACATGCTTTAGGATAACGCGTTGCTCATCATAGGAAAAGCTAAGATCACGCAGCTGGATATCCCCTGTTTTTGCTTCCCTCTGCATGCCCTCTGCATGATTCAGCGGCTGATCCAGAATACGGAAAATTTTATCACTCGCGGCAATACCATTCATCGCAATATGGAAAAAGGAGCCCAGAAGACGCAACGGTATAAAAAATTCCGAGGAAAGCAAGACTATGCAGATAACCTGAAATAATGACAGATTTCCATTTTGAAATCCGAGGATGGCCACAATACTCCCCAGAGCCGCACCGCCATAAGCAATCAGATCCATGACACTGACAGAGTTTAACTGCATTGTGAGAACCTTCATTGTGATTTTACGAAAATTCTCCGCCTCCTTGTTCATTTCCTGCTGCTTCCATTCATCCGCCTGATAAATTTTCAGTGTGGTAAGCCCCTGCAAATTCTCTAAAAAGCTGTCTCCCAGTGTCGTATAGCTGCTCCAGTACTTAGATAACAGCTTCTTTGCAAATTTCTGTACCGCTATGATAGACAGTGGTATAAGCGGTACACAAAGCAGAAGAACGAGTGCACTTCTTACGTCCATCCATACAAGAATCAGGAATAGCGTTATCGGTGCAAGCATACTGTAGAAAAACTGGGGAAGATATCTGCCAAAGTAAATCTCCAGCTGATCAATTCCTTCGACACTCAACTGCACCAGCTCACTGGTCACTGCACTCTTCGTATAGTCATTTTTCATTTCCAGCAGCTTTGCGAAAAGCCGCATGCGAAGGTGCTCCCGTACATGACAGGAGGCCTCATGGGAAAATATACTCGTTTTTTGAACACAGATTGCTCGAACCGCAATGCACAAAAGTACGCCGCATGCTGTCAAAAGCAGAATCCGTGGTTCTATGGTCTTGTTGAATATGTGTGAAAGTACGTTTGCCAGCAGTATCACGAAGACGATATTGCAGAGCAGGGATAACCACTGCATACCTACCTGCTTCAGGATATATGGTTTTGCCTCCGGCATCTCTTTTAAAAGTCGTTTATCAATCATAGTGCCTCCTTGTTAGTTTGAGATAACTTATCGGATAGAAGTTTACCACGGTTAACAAAAGGTGTCAATGTATAATGATTTTTTATATGAGAATTCAACAAAAAATATAATGTAATTAAAAAGTATGTTAAAATTATCTGGATAGGAAGGATGTGGAAGAATGACCGGAAAGAGAATGCTGTATCTTTATGCATGTCTGTGGATTATCGGCTTCTGTATGGTAGTATCTGTCATTTTTCCAAAGACAACACCACAGGCTGCTGTTATAGTTTCGCAACCCAAAGATATTGAGGTCCTAAACAACAGCTGGAAGGCCAAAGATGGTAAGGCTGTAGTGAATGCAGATTTCCGGGATAAAACCTTTAGCAGAAAAAGAACCCTGCCGGTAATTGCGAAGGATACCATGCTTGTTATCAGAAATAATTATCGTGGTGTACAAGTTTGTATAGATCAGGATGTTCGTCTGGATTATGGTTACCGTCAGGATGATACCACCTTGCTTGGCAATGTATATATACGGGTGCCGCTTACACCCAAGGACAGTGACAAAGAGCTGCTTCTGAACTTCAAAAATAATTATTCAAATCTAACCTCTGATATAGAATATCCCATGCTGGTTTCCGCATCCTCTTTCTCTTTTTATGTATTGCAGAAGAATGCCGGAATCGTTCTCACGGTAATCCTGCTGCTACTGCTTGATGTCATTCTTGTTTTTCTGATCATATGGTTGAAAAACCGCAGCTTCTGGTTGTCTAAAACATCCCTGTATGCACTTGTGGGCTTTATTTTTCTCACTGCACTGTGGCTGCTTACAGACTCCCCGGTATTACAGCTGTATGTGAGTGACAGCCTGCGTATCGTTTTATTATCCTTCTGCAGCTTTATGCTTATGCCGATTCCGCTTCTGGTCTTTATAAATGACGCATTAAAGCTACGGCGCCCTTCGTTGACTTTACTTCAGCTTTTGCTGCTGGGAAACACCATTGTGCAATGTATTCTGTACCAAGCAGGCATTCTGGATTTCGTACAAATGCTGCCAATTACCCACTTCCTGATGATTATCAGTATCGCTGCCCTGCTGTTTACATTGATTCGTGAGGTACGCCTGTATAAGACAGACTATTCCCGCAATATCCTGCTATCCTTCTTTATCCTTGCCCTGTTCTCCACAGCAGCACTAATTGCCTTTTACCTTCATCCGATGAGTGACTATAATATTTTCTTCCGCATCGGGCTTCTACTGTTTATTGTCATGCTGAGCTGCTTTTCCTTTCACAAGATTTATCTCCTGTCACAGGAACAGGAACAAATACAGTTTTATCGCCAGCTTGCCTATACGGATACTATGACAAAAACACGCAATCGCTCAGCGTTTGAACAGGATTGCGAAAAGCTTGCCGACAGTGGAAGTGCAGTCTCTCTTACTGTATTCATGTTCGATATCAATAACCTGAAGTATACGAATGACACCTATGGACATCAAGCCGGTGACAGTATTATCAAGGATGCAGCGGATATCCTGCACAGTGTTTTTTCCGATATCGGCCAGCTGTACCGGATCGGTGGCGATGAATTTCTAGTCATCAGCGAAAGAACATACACCTCCGCACAGGCTGTATATACGTTATTGGAACAGCAGTTGAAGGAGTATAATAAGAATGCTGCCTATCCTCTATCTATTGCCAAAGGATATGCCAGCAATATTCGGCATAATAAAGGTATTGAGGAGCTGCTGGAGTCAGCGGATCATGCCATGTATGAGGATAAGAGAAAGAGCAGAGAATGAGAAAAATCCCCTTTGGGGGGGATTTTTTCATAATGGAATTATGTATTCATATGGATCTATCTTTCATTAACAAAAAACAGACATTGACTATTCGCTGTCTTATGTAAAAGGACAGATAGCAGGCATGTCTGTTTCTTATATATTGTGGTTTATTTCTCAACCGCAACTACCTTGGTATCCGCCAGATAGTCATGAATCATTCGTCTCGATTTCTTTTTCATAGCGATATAAATGGACAGGAAACAGATAACACCACTTGCTACTCCAAGAACCAGTGTTAAATCATATCCTGCAGCCAACGACAGGAGCTGACAGACATAGCTTCCTCCTGGAATCAGACAGCCTTCCAGAATGATACAGCCAAGGATCTGCCGTATGCACAAGGACTTCAAATCGACATCGCTGCCATCCCGCTTAACGATTTTCATATCCATGAATTTCTTTCCACATGTCTGGCCATTATGGCGATAAGGGTAAATCACATAGTATGCAATGCAAAACAGCAGACTGAGTATACCTGCCACCCAGCCATAAGGCTGATCAAAAATCAACAGATTCTGATTAACCTCCTGTGTTTTGGTCAGAGCCATATATAAAATGACAGTTGGAAAAGCAGTAATCATAGAGCCTGCCACCCAGTCAATCAGCCATGCTACAGCTCGATTTGTCATGTCTACGTTACATGCTTCATTGTCTAGTTTTGAAAATAGTCGAAAATACCATTTCAGCTTTACTGTATCTTCCATATGCCAAATCTCCTTTACGTATTGGTTTTTAGTGGTCTATACCACTTGACAACCATAGTATAACACACATGAAAGCGCATTCCAAGTATTTTTATATATAAATATGATTCCTCTTTGATACACAATATTACTAATATGAATAACACGCTTTGATGAAATACAAAATTACGATGTCCACGTGAAGGATGAGGCAGGACGTTTCTATAATCTCGAGATGCAGACCACGTATGCAGGAATTGCGGAAATGATGCGTTTTGAATTTTACGGAGTCAGAGCATTGAACATTCAGCTGAAAAGCAGTGAGAAATACAGGGATTTGAAGCCTGTATACCAGGTTATTTTCATTGAAAAATATGCTTGGAATAATAAAAATCTGATCAATCACTATAAAATGCGTAATGAACAGGGTAAGCGGAGAGTGCATATCCACTGATCAGAAGAACCTTCATCCATCTACCGGTCATCCATGACATCGCAAATGCGTTTATGATTCATGTAAAAATATTTGCATCCCCTTATATGCAGGAGTATAATAATATTCATACATTATGAACAAAAAAGGAGTTATGTTTATGCTATATACCTTTGTTATCTGCTTCATCGCCGGTATCGGTGCAGGTCTTGGCACCGGCTTTGCAGGAATGAGCGCCGCGGCGGTAATATCCCCGATGCTGATTACATTCTTGGACATGGAACCCTATATGGCTGTGGGGATTGCTCTGGCGAGTGATGTGCTGGCCAGCGCTGTTTCCGCTTATACATACGGCAAGCACGGCAATCTGGATATCCGCAACGGCATTGTAATGATGATATTTGTTCTTCTCTTCACACTTGTTGGAAGCTATATATCCAGTCTGGTTCCGGGAACAGCAATGGGTGGCTTCTCCACCTTTATGACGCTGCTGCTTGGTATCAAATTCATCGTGCGTCCGGTCATGACAACAAAAAGTAGTATGGAGCATACCAATCCGAAGAAAAGACTTATGCAATCCATGGTGTCCGGCGCGATGGTTGGCTTCATCTGCGGTTTTATCGGTGCAGGCGGCGGTATGATGATGCTGCTGATTTTGACCAGCGTACTTGGCTATGAATTAAAAACAGCAGTCGGTACCAGCGTATTTATTATGACCTTTACCGCATTTACCGGTGCTGTTAGCCACTTTACCATCGGTGGTATGCCCGATATAACCGCTTTGATTCTCTGCATCGCCTCTACACTTCTTTGGGCGAGAATAGCAGCTAGATTTGCCAACAAGGCCAGTGCCAAAACACTGAATCGGGCAACCGGTGTTGTACTTACGGTATTAGGCATTGCCATTCTGGCTGTCAATTATTTGTAATCTTTTATAGAATGGATTGGTAATATGCAGCTCTGCAAAAAATAAAAAGGGAAGACATGTGTCTATTGTGATCATAGACCTGTTTTCCCTTTTGCTGTAAACGTATTTGTATAGAGAAACGGAAAGTGCGTTTCTACATACTTCCCTTATGATATACGGTGAAATACAGCATACGTTATTCAATTTCCTTGTTTACATAATTGACGGTATGCACACGGTATCCCAGCTTTCGATCAACGACATTCTTTAGTTCTTTATGTTCCAGAAATGCCTGCAAATTATAAAGTGCAATTTCTGTAAAGCGATAAAAGGATTCCTTCAGCTGAAAGGTACCGGAAATATGAGGTGTGATAATGACATTTGGCTGTTTCCAGAGCGGATGCTCCTTTGCAAGGGGCTCCCTGTCGCATACATCCAGAACAGCTCCTGAAAGCTGCTTCTGCTGTATAGCCTGCAGAAGTTCATCACAACTCAAAGCATCCCCTCTTCCCACATTGACAAGAATTGCCGTTGTCTTCATACAGGCAAGCTGTTCACTTCCAAAGCATCCACGGGTCTTTTCTGTACTCGGAAGTGCCAGCACCACCACATCAGCACGCGGAAGCAGCGTACACAGCTCTTCCATCGTATGCAGCTCATCGAAATAAGGAACTCGCTCCTGCACCCGTCGGCGTATTCCTATTGTATACGCGCCCATTGCTTTCACTCTTTTCGCAAATTCCTGTCCTAAGTCACCGGTTCCCGCAATCAAAATCGTAGAGCCGTAAATCGACTGCACCGGCCCTTCCATATGCCAGTACGCCTGCTCCTGATTACGGATATACAGATTCATATTCCGCATCAGCATCAATATTGTGCAAATCAGATATTCGCTGATTGCCATTCCAAAGCTTCCGGAAGCATTGCATAGCTGACAATCCTTCGGAAGCAATCCATCAGCTGTATACTGCTCACTACCCGCACAATCCAGCTGCAGTAAACGCAGTCTCTGCGCATTTCCTAAAAGCTCTTTCGGTACTCTGCCAATGATGACATCCGCCTCTTTTACCATAGCGGCACTCACACACTTCGCATTTGAGCATGTCACAATATAGCTGTCCGGTATTCGGGCAAGCTGTTCCCGTTCAAAGCCGGAAAGCTCAAGCAGATGCAGCTTTTCCCTACTCATCTTCATGCAGCAGTACTCTTCTTGAAATATCGGAAAGCAAATAAATCTGATCAAAAACCTCTTCCATTCTTTCATTCAGCTCATCCAGAATCTCTCCGTCTACATTATAATTCAAAAAGGCGTTTTCAATTTCCTCCGTCAGCTGCAGCCCCTTGTTGGAAATCTCCAGAAACTTTATGAAATTTGTACTGTTAGCAGCATTTTGAAACTTCTCAACATCATGCTTGATGAAGGACAGAACCTCATATTCATTGGAAAACTTGCCATGAACCATGGAATAAGGGCGCATCCTCTGCAGAAAATATTTACCCTCTCGTGTAATATTGAATACATAGGAGATTCGCATATCCTCCTTCAAATCAAAATTAACCAGATACATCTGTGAATCCAGCTTCTGTATCTTTGTCGCATTCATTTCCTCCAGCTTTTCCTGAATCAGCTCTTCATTCATATACATAATCAGCCCTCATTTCTCTTTTCGCTCTTTTCCTATACGCTTACCTACAGTATATCACAATCTAAATACTCCTCCTTATAAAATATTGCGTTCCCTTTTTAAAAATTAGATGTATAATAGAAAGCTGAGGGATATCGTATGGAAAATTTAATATTTTGTCTGAATGCCACGATTCCGGTATTCATAACAATGATTTTTGGTTACTTCTTTAAAAGGATACACCTGTTTGACGCAGCCTTCCTTTCTAAAATGAACAAGTTTGTATTTGTTGCAGCGCTGCCTGTTCTTCTGTTTGAGGACATCAGCACAACAGACCTTAGAAAAGCATGGGATACATCCTTTGTCGTCTTCTGCTTTCTGGCAACACTGCTCTCCATTCTCTTTTCAATCGCCGTTTCCTATCGATTAAAGGATCGAAGTATTCAGGGAGAATTTGTACAGGCAAGCTATCGCAGCAGTGCTGCGATTCTGGGCATCGCCTTTATTCAAAATATTTATGGAAATGCAGGAATGGCTCCACTTATGATTGTTGCGACTGTTCCTCTCTATAATATTATCGCTGTTATTGTGTTGTCGATGATGAAGCCAAAGCGAGAAGTGTTGCATAAAGAGCTTATCCTGCAAACGGTTAAGGATATTCTGCGCAATCCGATCATTCTGGGAATCGGTGCCGGTATGCTTTGGTCCCTGCTAAGAATCCCGCAGCCCGTCATACTGCAGAAGTCACTGCATAATCTGGGAGCCCTTGCGACACCGCTTGGGTTGATGGCGATGGGAGGTTCCTTTGAATTTCACGATCTCTATGCCAAACGAAAGCCCGCTCTGATCTGCACCTTCATGAAGCTGATTCTGTTTGTCGCAATCTTTCTGCCGATCGCAATTTCTCTTGGCTTTGTGAATGATAAGCTGGTGGCGATTCTGGTCATGCTTGGCTCTGCCACGACAGTAAGCTGTTATATTATGGCTCGGAATATGGGGCATGAGGGAACGCTATCTAGCAGTGTTGTCATGATGACCACACTTGGCAGTGCATTTACATTGACGATGTGGCTGTATATATTAAAAAGCTTGCAAGCTCTATAGGAGGAAACGCTATGCAACTGGTGAAACACGTACATATTTATGCACCAAAGGATCTGGGGATACAGGATATTCTTATAGCAGAAGGGCACATCGCCCACATCGCGCCTCACATCGAGCCAGCTCCCTATATGGACATTACCGATGGCTGTGGAAAACGGTTGACACCGGGATTGATTGATCGCCATGTCCATGTAAGCGGAGGAGGCGGAGAAGGCGGCTTTGCGACACGGACTCCGGAAATTCAGTTATCTGCACTCATACAGGCAGGCATCACTACGGTGGTTGGTTTACTTGGGACTGACGGTGTGACACGCAGTGTAGAGGATTTGATTGCCAAAGTCAAAGCGCTTAAAAGTGAAGGAATTTCCGCCTATGCTATGACAGGCTCCTACGCTTATCCGAGTGCGACAATTACAGGCTCAGTAAAAAAAGATATCCTGTTTATAGACGAAATTCTTGGTTTGAAGCTTGCATTAAGCGATCATCGAAGCTCTCATCTATCACTGGAGGAATTTTTCAGACTTGCCAGTGATGTCAGGACAGCTGGCATGCTCGCAGGAAAGCCGGGTTGTATGACATTGCATATGGGGGATGAAGCTGACGACCTTGCCTATGTCATGAAAGCCGTGAAAAACACCGGACTGCCATGTACCATGTTTCACCCGACCCATGTCACAAGAAATGAACAGCTGTTCCAAAAAGCCCTGCAGCTATTATATATGGGCGGTACCATAGATATAACCTGTGATGAGCAGGGAGGATGTGCTTCCTGGATTAAGCAGGCAAACCCAAAGGATTATGAACGAATCACCGTAAGCTCTGACGGGCAGGGGAGCTGGTCAAATTACGATGAAAACGGAAATCTGACTGCAATCGGTGTCTCCAATGTTTCTGTTCTCCTGCAAAATGTGCAGGAAATGCTGCGGAAACAGGACTTTTCAATTACCGACTGCATTTCCTTCGCAACAGCGAATCCAGCCCGTGCGCTTGGCTTATACCCTGCAAAGGGGTGCATCTGTGTTGGAGGAGATGCCGATCTTTTGCTGTTTGATGAAGATTGGCAGCTTCATGATGTAATGGCGAATGGGAGCTGGTTAATGAGAAAGCAAAAGCTTTTGAAGAGAGGAACCTTTGAATAAAGGTACTGTCATTGATATAAGTCCGATATACAGCAAAAAGGTATCCGCAAGGACATAACGGTAGGCTCCATACCGTATATCTTTCGATACCTTTTTTTCTATGAATTTTTCACTTTCACAAATAACGCTTTGCCTTTAATACTTTAAATCTATAATTTTCTCCCAGCTGAATTCCTCTCTGCCAAAATGCCCATAGCAGGATGTTTCCTTGTAAATCGGACGGCATAGATCCAGTTCCTCAATGATATCCTTTACCTCAAAGCTGAAATTGCTGCGAATGATATCGAGTATCTCCTCATCACTTTTATTTCCTGTTCCAAAGGTATCCACCATAATGGATACCGGCTTCACCTTACCGATAGCATATGCAACCTGTACCTCACATTTGCTGGCCAGCTGATGTGCCACGATATTCTTAGCAACATAGCGGCAGTAATATGCTGCACTGCGGTCAACCTTGGAAGGGTCTTTACTGGAGAAGCAGCCTCCACCGATTCTTCCCATGCCACCGTAGCTGTCTACAACGATTTTCCTTCCCGTTGTACCACTGTCTCCAAAGGAACCACCCATGACAAAGCTGCCACTTGGATTGATCAGATAAATGGTATCCTCATCCAGCAGCTCATCCGGGATGACAGGGGTTATGACATCCTTCATGACGATGTCAGCAATCTGCTGCTGTGAAGCCTTCGCCACATGCTGTGTGGAAACAACAATCGTATCAATTCTCTTGATTTTATCATTTTCATATTCCACGCTCACCTGTGTCTTTCCATCCGGAAGCAGCAGAGCATTCCCACGACGTACATCACTCAGGCGCTTTGCCAGCTTGTGTGCATATTCAATAGCAGCTGGCATATAGTTATCTGTATCATCACATGCATATCCGAACATGATTCCCTGATCTCCTGCACCGATTTCTCCATCATCCTGTACAACAGCCTGATTGATTTCCTGAGACTGCTCGCGTACCTTCACCAACACCTCATACTCTTCCGTATAGCCGATTTCCCGAATAACCTCTTTTGCGATTTTCGCATACTCCAGCACAGCCTTGGTATTAGCCTCGCCATAAACAAGTACAAAATCATCCTTGATGGTTGCCTCCACCGCCATTTTACTGGCAGGGTCCTGACGAAGAGCTTCATCCAGAATACTATCTGCGATACGGTCACAGATTTTATCCGGATGCCCCTCTGTAATACTTTCTGATGTAAAAATATAATCCTTCATTTCTCAAATCTCCTTTGCTTCTATCCTGAAAAATGCCTTCCCTAGCGTGAGAGAAGGCAAATCGTTATGTGATTGTTCTCTTATCGCTGTTAGCAGTACCACCTTATATGATGCGTCATACAGGTTGGTGTGGGATCAAGCGAGCTAACTCTCTACCCCAACTCTTGATAAAAAGGCATCTATATTAAACCACAATATAAAAAGCATTGCAATAGTAAAAAGAGATTCCGCATTGGAAATCTCTACATAAGATTGATGGAATAAATCTGTATGATTTTCTTATATACTTCCTGAAGACCAATCTGTCGGATCCAGTTATCCAACTCAAATATATTCTCAGGTTCATTCTGTATATCCATGATATCAACAATTATACGATAAATTTCGTTATCTGTTACAGTCATGCCCACCCTCCCATTGAATATTGAGCATCTCCCCATGATAGCTCTCCTATATCATAACACAAAATTGATAATTACACCAATTTTTCGTTAATTTGATATGAATAATTGTTACCTTACCAACAAGATAGCTAAAAAATCAACGCAACAATTTAAAAAAAGTGATGATTCATTATATAAAAAGAGAAAATCCCTGTGGGAAAGGCAGAGATTTTCTTGAAAGAGAAAGGGCAACAGCAATGAAAAAGCTATTTATCAGGATGAGGAAACAAGAACTGCTGCCATCTATTAGCAAACAGACATATCTTTGTCTGTACCTGTATCTTACACCTTTTATGTGAATACCTCGTGAAGCTGTCATGAAGGATGGGTTAAGCTTTATGTGAAATGATCAGAGGAACATGGGGGAGCTTTGTTTGTTTCTTGTGCAGAGTCCAAATTACGCAGCTATAGAATTTATGTAAGGAAATGAAAATCCTTTCTTTTTTACATTGACTTTCCTAATGTCAGCTTATAAAATGTACAGGAAAGGTGTGTAGAAAGTATATGAAATCAAGAGAAAAACTATCATCCAGACTCGGATTTATTCTGATATCCGCTGGATGTGCAGTCGGTCTGGGGAATGTATGGCGTTTTCCATACATTACAGGCCAATATGGAGGAGCAGCCTTTGTACTGCTCTATCTGGTTTTCCTGGTACTGCTGGGATTGCCTATTATGGTTATGGAATTCTCCGTCGGACGTGCTTCTCAGCGCTCCGCAGCGAAGTCCTTCGATTTATTGGAACCGGAAGGAACCAAGTGGCATCTTATAAAGTATGTCTGTATGGGGGGCAACTATCTGCTGATGATGTTTTATACAACAGTCGGAGGATGGATGATCAATTACTGTTTAAAAATGGCAACCGGAACCTTTGAGGGTCTACGGCCGGAACAGGTAGGACAGACATTTTCCGATATGCTTGCCAGTCCCGGACAAAACCTGTTCTGGATGATTGCGATTACTGTGATCGGCTTCTTTATCTGTAGCAGAGGACTGCAAAACGGCGTGGAAAAGATGTCAAAATACATGATGTCCTGTCTGTTTATCGTCATGCTGGTTCTTGTGATTCGTGCAGTTACCCTGCCAAACGCAGTAGAAGGCTTAAAATTCTATCTGATTCCGGATTTTCAGAAAATGATGGCAAATGGCTTATGGGATGCTATTTTCGCAGCCATGGGGCAGGCATTTTTTACGCTGAGTCTTGGCATTGGTGCCCTTGCTATCTTTGGCAGCTATATTGGAAAAGATCGCTCTTTGCTGGGAGAAAGTCTGAATGTATGCATTCTGGATACCTGTGTGGCCTTTATCGCCGGACTGATTATATTTCCTTCCTGCTTCTCCTTCAACGTTGCAGCGGACAGTGGTCCTGGTCTGGTGTTTGTCACATTACCAAATGTTTTCAATGCGATGTCACAAGGAAGATTATGGGGCTTTCTATTCTTTCTATTCATGTCCTTTGCGGCAATCACGACCATCATTGCAGTATTTGAAAATATTGTAGCCTTCGCAATGGACAGCGGCTGGTCCAGAAAAAAAGCTGTTCGTGTAAACTTTATCCTGATCCTGCTTTTATCACTCCCTTGTGTATTCGGCTTCAATCTTCTTTCCTTTATAGAACCGCTTGGAGATGGAAGTACCATACAGGATCTGGAGGATTTCATTGTATCCAATAATATGCTGCCGCTGGGTTCTCTCATGTATCTGCTGTTTTGTACCTTCCGCTATGGTTGGGGATGGAAGAGCTTTACGGATGAGGCAAACAGTGGTACAGGCTTTAAATTTCCTGTATGGGCACGCTTTTATGTTTCATACATACTGCCTGTTGTAGTTATTTATATTTTCTTTCAGGGCTACATCGAGAAATTCGCAAAGCCATGGAATATATTGATTCCACTCGTTCTGCTGCTTCTCATGATTTATGTCCCTTTGCAGGCATGGAGAAAGAAAAGAGCAAATAACAAATAAGACCACTCTCAGAAACAAAGCATAAGAAAAAACGATATATGAAATAGAGGCTCCTCATCAATCATACAGGAGCCTTTTTTGGTTATCCGCAAGAGAACGGCATAATAAAAATATTATAATCGTATCACCTTAACATATAGGAACGAATCGCTTCACCTACAGAATCCACCAGATGATCAGCAGCTTCTCTTACCTTCTGTGGAGAAGACTTGAAGGTAAAGGATACATCCGCATCCTGCAGCATAGGAATATCGTTATAGGAATCTCCGATGCCAAAGCAGCTGTGCAGATTCATGAGCTTTTTCAGCTTTAAGAGCGCCTTTCCCTTAGAACAGCCGTAAGGTACCACATCAACAAAATTCTGATTCTGAAATACCGCACAGGTATTGGGAAGCTGTTCTTCCATAGAGCGGCATAAGCGAGCCGCGGCCTCCTCATCTACCATGCGAAAGGACAATCCATGGATATTCTGATCCTTTATTTCCTCTATTTGTTGAATGACCGGAATATCTGTAAATGCTCTTGCTTTCTTATATGCATAGATATTACCACCAGCCTGAATGGCGATACTTTCCACATCCTCCTCAAGCATACTCAGCTGCTTTGCGGTTTCCAGTGAAAGACAGCATTCAAACAGTATCCTTTGATCTTTGTCCAGTATCATTGCCCCGCTGCTAACGATATAAAAATCAGGATGCAGGCGTTCGGAAAGAAATGCCGTAATGCCCCATAATGGCCGTCCTGTGCACAGACCAAACAGACACCCCTGCTTCTGCAGCTGTTTGATTCCTGCTATATCCTCTTCCCGATAGCTTTCTACTGCATCGTGCAGATACAGTGTTCCATCGAAATCACTTGCCAATGCCTTCATAATATCACAACCCTTCATCTGCTTCATTTTAAGAGGAAAGTGTTCAGCTGTCAATAAAGAAAATACCTGTATGCTGTTAAATAGCTTTACAAAGGATATGAAGCAGGAAATAGAGTATTTTAAGGATCATAACAAATGAAAGCCAACAGACTTTGCATAATTAAGCAGCTAAAAAAATGCTGGGAGTCAGCATTTTTTCAAATCCTATATGTTTACTCATGTATAGGCAGTTATCAAATTATTTATGCATAGCCTAAAGCAAATGATTAGGAATTCAAATTCTATTGATATACACAATAGCTTGAATTCCTATCTTTTTTAATATCACAAGGATACAGGTCCCTTTCTATAATAGATGGTAATGCCGCAGCATCTCTTTTATTTTTTCATCATCCTGCGCACTGCATTCCAGCACCGGCTTCCTTGCCGGCCCGATTTCTGCGATTCCCGCAAGCTCTGCCGCACGCTTCATGACAACCGGTACCGTTCCCAGCTTCAATACGCCGCGCAGTACATCGATGTCCTTCTGCAATTTCTCTGCTTTTTCTATTTCTCCATTTCGCAGTGCCTTGTCCAGCTCCACCAGCACCTCCGTTATTACATTGGAGGTTCCTGCCACTGCACCGCTTGCCCCTACTGCATAGCCATAGCTGATTTTGGAATCCGAACCGATCAGCAGATCGAAATCATCACGCTTCGCAATTTCTGCATACGCCTTCAGATTTTCTTCCTTTCCACTGCTGTCCTTGATACCGCGGATGTTCTTTACCTCCGCCAGACGTCCCACGACCTCTGCGCTCAAATTGCAGCCTGTCGCCTTTGGAATGTTGTAAAGAATGATCGGAATGCTGACACTTTCCGCAACCGCTGTGAAATGCTGTACCAGCTCTTCCGCAGTCGGTGTCAGAAAATACGGTGTGATGACACTCAGTGCATCTGCTCCCAGCTCCTCCATCTTCTTTGACAGACGGATGGTTTCCTTTGTGCTGCACGCCCCTGTCCCTACATATACCGGAACACGGTGGTCTACCATTTGGATTACCTTTTCGGCAAATTCTATTTTTTCCGCTTCCTCGATCACATGAAACTCCCCGTTGCTTCCGAGAATGAAGATTCCCTTTACCCCCTTTGCGATTAGGTGGTCGATCAGCTGCTGTGTCGCCTCATAGTTGATGCTTTGTTCCGCATCACGATGAAACGGTGTTACGATTGGTGTGATGATACCGTCAAACATATAATTTGTCCTCTTTCCTTTATTTTTTAAAGATTGAGTAATCCTTATTATCGAAGGGTGCCGTCTGAAAGAACATACGGATTCCCTGACTCTGGATATACCGAATCTTTTCTATGTCTTCTTCACTGAAATAATCCGAGAGGCTTTTGATCATCATGCGGCTTGCAGGATATGGCATCTGAATCTCCTTTGTACGGAAACCTGCCTTCACAGCATCACAGGCAACACTTAAATTCGGAAAAATAACCATTGCTTTGATACTGCGGCCTTCATTGATATATTCGAGGAATTGTTCTATAGAGAAAATTTTAACCTTCATGGTTTTGGGAAGACAAAGCTGCATTACATCAGCAATGAATGGATCATTTACATAATCCGGATCTACAATCAGTACATTATCTGCATCGATAAACTGATTCCAGTTCAAAGCAACTGTCGCATGCAGTAATCGTTTGTCTATCCGCGCAAGTTTGATTTTTGTACTCATGCTTCATCACCTACTTGAACTCGTTTCTGATATTCTCTCAATGCATAGGATATCAGCATTAAGAGAACCTTTCCCTGAAAACTTCCCCGGACATCTATCTGAAAAACTTCCTCATATTTCTTAAGCTTATATATCAATGTATTTTTATGCAGAAACAGATCATCTGCGGCCTGTGTCAGATTGAAATCATTCACAAACAGCTTATCACAGATATCCACCATTTCCTCTATATCGATACCTTTTCCACATTCCCTGTAATAATCAAACACATCCCTGACATCATCCACCGCTACCTTTGACAGAAAATAGTCATAGAGGTAATCGGAGAAAAATACCGGAACATCCTTCTCGTATGTCACATTGTTCTTCAGCCACAGACAATTCTGATAGCTGATTGCATACTGCCGCAGCTTTTTCTGAATGGAACCGACAAAATAATAACAGTCCGTCATCTCCCATTCCCGCAGGCTGCGGATATAATCGCGTATAAATGGTTTAAAATCAGCCGTATTATGATATTCCTGCGGCAAATCCTTAAAAATCAGCAGGCACTTGCTATTCAGCAGAGAATAGATGATTTCCTTACTATCCGGCTTCATTTTCAAACGCATGACATCCTTTGTATTGAACCCTTCATTATGAACCACATAGATCGCCACCCTTGGTTTATTTTTATCTATTTCCAATTCATCCAGAAGGCTTAACACATGATTCATATCAAAGTTTTCCGTATTTAATATATATTTCACCAGCTCGTCATCCTTTGTGACCTTCTGGTTCAAGGTTGTCTGATTGATTTCATACATGAGCCGTACCGTAAGAGATTCATTCAAAAGCTTACTGATCATCGGCAGATTTTCATCATTACCGCTCACCCATAAGAATCCGAAATCCTGACCCTTTACACGTACTTCAAAAAATGCATTATGCTCATCCGGCCGATTTACATCAACCTGACGTCCGATTTCCGCTTTATTACTGCATAATGTCACTGTCATTTTATCATTCACAAGCCCAATCGTATAACGGTTGTTTTCCTGAACAACATTTATAAATTCCTCAAAAACTTCACCTATCAGCATATGATCTCTCCTTTCGCAAGAGTTGAACTCTCATGAAGTCTGACATCTTCCCTGTATGCCAATAGTACCACAGAATAATATATCCCCTTCTGCATGATAGTGCTTTCATGGAAATTATAATTCATATGACAGGGTTTGTCCAGACAGCTTTATTCAGGATTCCAGCTGTGTATTCGTATGTACGCAGCTGGTTTGTAAAGTTTCCATCGTTTCCTTCAGAAGTGCTTCCTCCTCCAGATCTGTTTCCTCCATATTGGAGAGCTTCAGATACAGATCAATCAGCATCGGAAGATTCAGACCGGTAAGCACCGGATAGTGATACTTTCTGCTCATGACAGTAAAAACATTGCAAGGGGTTCCGCCATACAGGTCTACCAGAACGATGGTAAAGCCTTCCTTTGTACGCATGGTTTCATCCACAAGCTTCATGTAATCCTCAAAGGAATATTCCGGAAGCAGTGAACAGCAATCTACATTCTCCAGCGCCCCTGCAATCATTCTCGCAGAATTCACAAGCTCCTCACCGAATTTTCCATGTGTTCCTATAACAATATTAAATTTTTCCATAGCTCCTCCTGTTTATTTCTGCAGCTCTTTGATACTTTTACCAAGACTTCCACCCGGATGCCATTTCACATACTGATTCAAATCCAGCTGCTTTGCTTCCTGCAATACGACACTCAAGCATTGCAGAATCAGTATTTCCGACAGGATGGATGCTCGCGGCGGCTTATTCAGCTCGTCCCCTTCTTCATCCACATGCGCTACCAGACAGACCTCTGACTGCTTTGCCAGCGTCGATTGCGGATTTCCCGTACAGCTGATGATGTGTGCTCCGTTTGCTATCAGTGTCTGTACCGTTGCCTCCAGCTCCATCGTTTCTCCACTATTGGATATGGCAATCACCACATCTCCTTTTTTTACCTGTCCGCTGGATCCATGTACGGCCTCTGTACCATGCAGCTCATAGGCACTCGTTCCTGTGGAGGACAACAACGATGCAATATAGCCTGCCACATGCCCCGGCTTCCCGATTCCCGTGACATGGATTCGTCCTCCCTGCTTTTCACTTTCCATTATGATATGTGCTGCACGCTCGATGCTTTCCATATCCATTTCTTCTATATTTTTCCCTAATTCCGATGCAATATTGCTCAGATATTCCTTTACACATTCTATCATACGTTTCACCTAGTTTCCGATCAGCTGTTCCAATATGATGTCCGTAGACATTGCACAGGTTCGCTGTTCACTTTCCTTGCTTCTTGCGGCTGTGTGCGGCGTCAACAGGAAATTATCCAGTGTGAGCAGCTTATCATCCTCCCTTGGCGGTTCACTGCTGTACACATCGAAGCATGCACTTCGTATTTCCTTATTCTTCAATGCTTCATATAAAGCTTCTTCATCCACGATACCCCCACGCGCTGCATTCAGCAGGCAGGCATCCTTCTTCATTTTTTTGAATTCCTCTGTGGAAATCATATGTCGTGTAGAGTCCAGAAGTGGTACGTGAAGAGAGATATAATCACATTCTGCTAGGATATCCTCCAGTGTGGAAATCTGTGCATGGTACTGCTTTGCACTTTCCTCTGCGATTGCAAAGGCATCATAGGCATATACCTCCATACCGCAGCCGTAAGCATATTCTGCAAGATACTTTCCGATCATACCAAAGCCGATGATTCCCAGCTTCTTCCCATAAATTTCTCTGCCGGTAGGCTTATTCCAGCCATGCTGCTTCACATCCCGTACACTGGTATACAGATTTTTAGCTTCCATCAGCATCATGGAAAGGACATGCTCGGCGACTGAGCGGGAATTGCTTCCCACACAGCGTCCGACATGGATATGATGCTCCTTTGCATAATCCAGATCGATATTATCCGTTCCAACACCGAATTTACACACTGCCTTCAGCTTCGGACAGCCCTCCATCATTTCCTTATCCATCGTATCCACACCGACGATAATAGCATCGGCATCCTTCGCCAGTGCTTTAAACTCCTCCTGTGTATATGCCTTACCTGTGGCATTGTAATGTACATCCAGACCCTTGGATTTCATCCGCTCCACCTGATCCAGACCATAATTCGCAAACCCTCGCGGGGTTATCAGTACCTTCATAAAATCTCCTTTCTTTTCCTATCCTCCATCTGTCTGTAAAGAAAACAAATCCATGCTCTTCCATGGATTTGTTCACATCTTATATAATATGGAAGAAGGTTAATACGATTGCGATAATCATTGTATAAATCATCAGACGAATATACTTTGGTCCTCGCTTTGTAATATACAGATACATTCCCATAACGACGATGAATGGCAGCATATTCGGCAGGATACCGTCGATGATTTCCTGCAGCTTCACAGTTGACGTATCACTGGCGAATTCCACAATGGTCTGCACCTTTATATAAGAGGCAGACAGACATCCGATCATGAACAGACCAACGATGCTTGCGATGTCAATAACCTTTTTGATTGCTCCGGAGTGCAGAATTTCCAATACAGAATTTTTACCCAGAGAGTACCCCTTGTTGAAGAGGAACCAGGACCAGCCAAAGCTCCATGCAATATAGATCAAGCCAGGAATAAAGGCGGCGATGATTGAGCCCTCCAGCGCCATCGGGACAAAGATTGCCAACGGAATTGTCGCAACGATTCCCTGATCCACACTGTCACCGATACCGGCAAGCGGTCCCATCAGACCAAGCTTTAAGGATTGAATAACCTCCGGTGAAATATCGTCGTGACCAAGCGCACGCTGCTCCTCCAAAGAAATCGTAATTCCATGAATGATACTTCCCCAGTCACAGTTTGTATTGAACATGGATGTATGACGGCGCATTGCTGCCTGCAGCTCTTCCGGGTCATCCTTGTACAGCTTACGCAAAACCTTGTTCATCGAATATCCGAAGGCAAGTGCCTGCATACGGTCAAAGCTTACCGGAACCTCTACAGCAAGCGTCCATTTCCACCATGCCTTTAACAGATCCTTTTTTGTTACGATTGTTTTCTTTTCTTCAGCGGCTACACTGTTTACTGCTTCACTCATGCAACTTCCTCCTCATCGTTCTGTTTGAATAGGGATACGATCAGTGCAAGACATAATGCAATCACTGCTCCTGTCAGCATGGAGAAGCCCATGACAGAGTACAGGAAGAATCCCAGTACGAAGAATGGCAGATATTTCTTTTTTCCCATAACAACCAGTGTCAGTGCGAACCCTAACCCCGGCAGCATGTTTCCTGCGTTGGTAAGTCCATTCATCGCCCATTCCGGTATCACGTTGATAAATGCCTGTACAACGCTGGAACCGAATAACGTCGCAATGAATACCGGTGTAAAATACAATACACCATTGGTAAGCCATGGAAGCACAAAGGAGAAGATGGACAGCTTGTCATACTGCTTGTCCTCTACAAATTTATCTGCCTTCGTATTATAGAAGGAGTTGATGGTACGACGTACATTATTGATCAAAACGCCCAAAACTCCGAATGGAACGGCCAGAGCCACAGCCGCAGCCGGATCCAGATTGTTTGCGATAGCGGCAGGAATTGCGATACAGGTTGCCAGTCCCTGATCACTTGGAATATTTCCACCGGCTTCGATACCTCCCATATACATCAGCTGGATGGTGGCACCATACAGCTGACCGGTCTGTACATCCCCATATACAAGACCGATAAATACGCCCAGTACGACTGGCTTACGGAATGCAAACGAGATAAAATAGCTCGCACGTCCCATGGAAAGCCAGTACAGTATACCGACTAAGATTGCTTGAATTACCATATACATGTCCTCCTGTTATAATTTAGCGACAGCTTTTTGAAGTGTTTCGGAAGGATAATCCGGAGTTGTCTGGAAATAAATTTCGATCCCCATCTTTTCCAGTTCAAGCAGAGTATCTGCATCTGCTCTGTCCAGTGTGATTGCGTTGTTGACAGCCTTACGTCCCGGTCCCCCGCCAAGACCTCCAATCTGTACCTTTTCCAGCTTCAGTCCAGCCTGTACTGCGGCATTCAGTTCTGCCACACCCTTAAACAGCACCATGACGCGGTTCTTATCAAAGGCTCCCTCCTGCTGGCGTTTTACCGCATCCTCTACATTTACGATTGTGATTTTTACACCCTTTGGAGCTGCCATTTTAAATACTTCCTGCATGAAAGCATCCTTGCTCAGGGCAGTGTCGATTGTTACGATTTCATTGATCTGACACTGTGTCAGCCATCTGGTAATAACCTGACCGTGAATCAATCTGAAATCTACTCTTGTCAATTCAATACTCATCTTGAATTCCTCCTTACACCTACATTATATTGAAATCGCTTTCAAGTCGCTATGTTCAAACAAACTAAAAAGCTTATGCCGTTTTTGGTCAAACGCACAAAGTTGAAAAAATGCATCCGGAAACCGGAGCATACTTGTTTTCTATATATTATATGTGTTTTGATTGACCTTCTAAAAGTCCTTTATTTATAGGCTTTTTAAGCATAAGCCAGGCAGACGAGCAGGCTCTTTCCAACTGCAATCTCATTTGTTTAAGCGCACATATTTCACCTCTAATTTTGTTCACTCATCCAATTGTAAGCGTTTCTAAAACAACGTAAGATATAGGCAAGGAGGATGTCATTATGAATATGAAAAAAATGAATGTCACAAACCGTATGTATGAGGCAGGAGCACTTGCTATCGTTCGTGCGGAAACACTGGATCGAGCATGTGAAATAGCGGAAGGCTGCATGAAGGGCGGTGTACCTGTCATGGAAATGAGCTATACATTAAATAACGCTGGAGATATCATACAGGGGCTTTCTGAAAAATATGGTGATGCGCTATGCGTAGGTGCCGGAACGGTGCTGGATGCAGAAACAGCAAGACACGCAATCCTGCATGGAGCCGATTTTATTATCGCACCCAATTATAATGAAGAAGTCGCAAAAATGTGCAATCGTTATCAGATACCTTATGCACCCGGTTGTACAACGATTACCGAGTGTGTTGATGCATTGAGCAGCGGAGCGGCATTCGTTAAGGCATTTCCTATTTCTGATTTCTATGGGCCAAAGCTGGTAAAGGTTTTTAAAACACCAATTCCAGATATGCCGATTCTGGCAAGCGGTGGAATCAATCTTGATAATCTGACAACATGGCTGGAAAACGGTGTTGATGTCTGTGGCTTCGGTGGTCTTCTGACAAAAGGAAGCAGTGAGGATATTGCCGCAAATGCTACCAAAATTCATGAAATCATTACCGGCTTTCGTTCCAGTAAATAAGGGCAGTTAGAAAGCTTATCTGATATTTCTGTATTCTTACAAAAAAACTGCATGGCGTATCTTAACGGTACACCATGCTTTTCATTCTTTATTTAAATGCTTCCAAATTTGTTAAATAATTCAAATATCCATTACTTCCCATTTGTTTTTCCCAAAAATCCATACTTTCATGTATTCTGATGAGCAGCCGAAATGCCATCGTGACCATTCCTTCACAAATCTTATTTCTATCCATAGCTGCGATATCTGCAGCTTCAAGAATCATACAGCTTTGGATGCCTTACAAGTTTTTACCATCCGTTTACTTACGCTGTGCACCCTATAAATTTTCTGCGTTTGTCTTTATTACTTGGGTGTACCAGTGGAAGGAATCCTTTGGATACCGGTTTAGTTTTGCTGTATCATCATCTTCTTCCCTTTCCACATAAATGAAGCCATAACGTTTCTGGTAACCATTTAACCAGCTTAATAAATCTGTACAGGACCAGGTACAATATGCCAATACCTCACATCCATCATCGATTGCTTTTTTCAATTCTTTGATATGCGCCTGTAGATATTCAATACGGTACGGGTCGTGGATTGTTTTATCTTCTTCCAGCTTGTCAAACGCTCCAAGGCCATTCTCAGATATAATGATAGGTAAATCATAGCGTGAGGTTATTTCCCGACAGCACATACGTATTCCCATTGGGTCAATCGTCCAATCCCAATCCGTTGTATTCAAATATGGATTGGCAGGATTTTTATACAATCCGGGTACTCCGCTGATTTTTGCTGTTCCCTTTTCTCCGGTTGTGTTCACCTCATGATTCGCTCCAACACCATGAATATCATTATACTCGGCAACCGCTGTCTGATAATAATTAACACCCATAAAATCTATCAAAGCCGCAGCCTGCCGGATATCCTGCATTTCATCCGCGGTAATATCCGGTGCACAGTTAATAGATTTCAGATATTTCATAGCACTCTTTGGATAACGGCCATATCCATAGATATCCAGCCACCAGTAATTGCGTAAATCATCAAAATCTGCTTTTGCCATCGCATTCTCAGGACGGCAATCAAGCGCATAGCATGGAGAAAACGCAAAGCTTGCGCCTACCATAGCATGAGGAAAGCGTTTCTTCAATTCCAAAACACTCCGCGCATGTGCAACGTTCGCATGATGATTTACCTGATAGAACAGCTTCAGCTGATCTGTTTTTCCCGGTGGATGCAATCCTTCCATCCAGCCCATAGAGGTGAAGATATTCTGTTCATTCATGGTAATCCAGTATTTTACACGATCTCCATAGCGTTCAAACAGAGTAATAGCATAATTTACAAAATCCTCTATAATCTGTGGATTCTCCCAGCCATGATATGCCTCTTCCAGCGCCTGTGGCATATCCCAGTGATAGATGGTGACCATCGGCTCAATTCCATATTTTAAGCATTCATTGATCACATTGTCATAAAACAATAAGCCCGCTTCATTTACTTCCTTGCTTCCTTTTGGAAAAATTCTGGTCCACGCAATCGAAAACCGATAGGTCTTTAGCCCCATTTCTGCCATGAAAGCGATATCTTCCTTATAGCGATGATAGAAATCAACCGCAACCGCGCCTGTCGTACCTTTAAAGGTTTTTCCCGGTATCTTTACAAATTCGTCCCAATTTGAAATACCCTTGCCATCTTCACAATCTGCACCTTCAATCTGATAGGCAGCAGATGCACTGCCCCATAAGAAATCATCTGGAAATCCTGCTGTTTTTTCAAAATACATTGTATCCTCCATTCTCCCGCTGTATGCGAGTATCCAATATTCGTTTAGTTATCATATAATTCCTTTATTACGTTGGTTTCAAAGTGAAAATACTGTGGAAGATGCCGTGCGATAGAATACTCGAATATCTCAGATGTATCCAGATATGCAAGCTCTTCCACCTGACATACAAAATCATTGTCATTCATGTGAAAATATTTCTTTTCCAGTGCCTGCGGACGAACAGCCTGAAATGACAGATGTGCGCCTTGTATATGCTTATGAAGCTGTTTTTCAATATACGCATAGATCGAGGTTTCCACATCCTTGTGCTGAAGTCCCGGTATAATCTGTAGAGGCATCCATGTATATTCTACAACTCTTGGCTCCTGCTTATACAAGCGAACACGCTCTATTTCATAAACAAACTCTCCAGCTTGTATATTCATTTTATCCGCCAGCTCTGCCGTGCATGCCACTACCTCAAATTTCTCAACAACAGAAGTAACCTCCTCACGGATCAGATCCCGTCCGATAACAGGTACTCCCTGCATGCGATCAAGACCGGTTTCACATTTCTTTACGAAGCTTCCCAGACCTCTTTTTCTTACAACGAGCCCCTCACTGACAAGGCGGTCCAACGCTTTTTTCACCGTCAGCACACTGCACTCGTATTGCTTTGCGAATTCCTCGCCACTTGACAGCATGTCGTTAGGGCTATAGCTTCCCTTCTGAATTGCATTTTTTATATCTGTATACACCTGCATATATTTGGGTATCATAGCACACCTCCAATACGTATATTATAACGCAAAATTCGTTGACTGCAACATAATTATATACTTTTATTATAAAACATATATATTTTTAAAACACTTCTAAAAAAACCTCTGTGACGGGACAGAGGCTTTGTGGCAATGACGATGGATAACATATAGATGAATAGGAAATTGTCATCACCCTTCTTTCAGACAGAGCTTGTCTGTATGTACAGCATACACCCGCCGTGTGAACAGCATGTGAAGTATGTTTGAATATCCATACAATATCTGTATAATGATGTATGGAACAGAAAAGGAGGACTTCTATAATCCTTTATAATCTGGATTTCATTTACAGTACACGCAAAGAAAGGATGGGGGAGGCAACTATGAATATAAACTACAAAAGAATGGAGAGTCAGCATGTAGATGCAGTGGTAAAACTATACATAGACTATTATAATACCTATGAGGGAGGCTGCTGGACTTATGATAAAGCATATAAAAGACTTCATCAGCTCATGACGATCGAGGATGCACTGTGCTTTATACAGATGGTCGATCATGTTATCAGTGGATTCGTCATGGGATATTTTAAAGAATTTGATGATTTGACCGGTTATTATCTGGAAGAAATCGTGGTCGTCAAGCAATTTCAAGGGGCGCATCTTGGTACGCATTTTCTAAATAAACTGGAGAAAACCGTAAAAGCGAACGGTGCTTCCTTCATTGAGCTACTCAGTGTAAACGATGAGATGCATGCGCATTTCTATACGAAAAGCGGATACAAAAATGCAGAGAATATGATATTCAAATGCAAGCATTTTGCGGATTAGCAGCAGCATTGTAGGGAGGGGATGTCCCTATTCCTCTCACAAGCAGCAGCCCAGCAAAAGCAGCCTTTATTCTGTATACTGATCATAGCCTTCAACTTTCACTTGAATGGTCGCCTATATGTATGGGAAGCAAAAAAGAACCTCTGCGAGGGACAGAGGTTCAGCATGAAGGCAGGTAATGGAAATGAAAAAATATTGTAAACATGATAGCTGTTTTGTTTTTATAGGGATGGGGAAACATTCCATTACCTTTATTAAGATTTCACAAGCATTGCTTTGCTTGTGTCTATATCATACATCGCCTATGTGAACGCTGTGTGAACGTTATATGAAAAGGGAAAGAATTAAGCAATTCATCCATATCTGCATTCTGTATCCGCATAAACTGGGGAAATGAATTGTCTGAACAATTCCTATCATGGTAAAATAGATAGGAAAACGGAAGGAGTGTGGATCATGAACAAGCTGTGGGGACATTTGAAAACAATAACTGCGCACAAGCTTGCGGTCACAAAGCTTTGTTTTCGTTGCGGTTTGTATAAACAGGGACTTCTGCATGACCTCTCCAAATACTCTCCTGTTGAATTTTGTGCAGGTGTGAGGTATTACCAGGGAAATCGCAGCCCCATTGATTATGAAAAGGAAGTAAAAGGCTATTCCTTAGGCTGGCTGCATCATAAAGGAAGAAACAAGCATCATTGGGAATACTGGTTGGATAATGCTGTCGGGGGAATCAAGCCTGTGAAAATGCCGCTTCATTATCTTGTGGAAATGTACTGCGATCGTACTGCCGCTTCCCGCATTTATATGAAGGAAAATTATCATGACGGCAGTGCTTATGAATACTTCATGAACGGGTATGATAATGTTATTATGCATGAAGAGACAAAGGCAATGCTGAAGATGATTCTGGAATATCAGCGGGATCATGGAACGGATGCTACAATTAACTTTATACGAAAAGAGATACTGCAGAACTGAATGATCTGGTATATGACCTTATTATAAGTGAGCTGGCACTCCATTCGACAGATACCTTTATTCAAATTTCACCTTTTGTCAGTAAAGAAGAGATACAAAGCATACAAAATAATACAAAGATGCCTGAATCGAAAAAAGGAAGTTGAGTTTGAAAACTGTTCTTTAAAACGATGCATCAGGACAGTAAAAAGCCTTACTGTAGGAGATTACACAGAGCGTTATCTCGTTGGGAAGTGCGAATCATGTCTTTACAGATCATGTTTTGATAAGGGAGAAATTATCAATCACATCCTTTCATAACGGTGTTGTGATACCCCATGCTTTGTATCTGAATGCCAGAAAGAGCTTTATTTCTTTTCTGCTGCTAGATACACAGGATGCTATTTTACGGAATGATTTTTTTCTGGTCATAGCTGATCCCGATCAGAATTACAATCCTGATCTCATCCTGATCCCATTCAATCAGATTGTGGAGCTTTTATCATGGCCTGCGGTTATTCAGAAGCTTGCCAATGTGTCAACATATGCAAAGCTACTTCGCGTGATTACAGCTAAGGAGTTAATCCTCATAATAGCTTTTATAATCATGCCACTAAACTACAAGTTATACTCCTAGTGATCATCTAGAATTAACATTTCCACAATTATCTTTTTTGCTCTATACAATTCCGACACACATTAGGAAATTCTGCAATAAGCATTACTGTATGCGGTGTTTACTTCGCCGTTATACTTATGAATATCTTTATTATTGATGCTACACTATTATCTGGCAGGAATTGAACAAGAAAATATGCAAAGTTTGCACCTATAGAGCATACTGAGCAGCACCTGCAAGGCCACGCATATATATCTCAAGGATTTTTACCAAAACCGCATAGAGGCGATGGTGGGAAATCAGACCCTATCAAAAATTAAGTTTACTAACATTGTTATGCTAAAAATTCCAATAAAATACTATTTCTTCCGAAACAATATCATCTTGAATTTGCTATGATACAATAAAAATGAGGAGGAATGATATATGAAGAAAATTATAACAGAGATTAATCAAATAGCTATATCATACTATATCACTTTCATTGTTCTCATTATCATTATGAGTAATCTAAACGACAGCGATATAAGAACTGCTACTTTACTAGATACATTTTTGTTTGCTTATATCCTTCCTATTTCCGTCATCACAATCCTTTTATCCAACTCATTTAAATATATATATAGTTGCAATAAACGAAAAATGTTTTTTGAAATTGGTATCTCTCTCTTATTATGTTTGTTCACAGTGTTTTTTCTCCGATTTGATTCAATGCTTACAATATCTAGACTGATTATGTTTTTAGGAATTGCTGTTTACTTGACTATGTTAATTTTTTCATTCCTAAAAAAAGGAGGGTAATATGAAAAAGATTCTTAAAATTTGTTTATCTATATTTCTATTCAGCCTATTCATTCTACCTGGGTTTAGCATACACGCAAATGAAGATACAGTATTGCGGGCTGGTGCAACTAGCCATAAAGTCGAAGCAATAGCTTCTGGATTAGGTTGGGCTCAATATAAAGTTACAGGAAAGATAACAGTCTATGATCTCGAAGGGAAAGATCCTAGAGAACTATCATACAGTTATAAAGTGAGAGTTAACTGTAGTACAAACGGCTATATTAGCAGTTTTAGTACTTCAGATACAAAGGTAACTGGTTCTATGCCTGAGTATAACGCTTACGGAAAATTAGTTTTTTACGGAACTAAGAATGGAACGAAGTTATTACTCACAGAAAGAGTTCAGATATGTTATACACAAATAGGTAGTGGTGAACAGCTTTCTCATTTAGCTGAAAACACATTCACTATATCCGGAAGTGGACCATACAGATAAAAAGTTTAAGTGTTACATCAAATGTAAGCAACATAAGAGAAGAAAAGCAGTGATTGTGAATCCCTGCTTTTCATTAAGCTTTCCTACTTTTCTTCCTCTTCCAGCTCATAAGGCAGAAACTCTGCAAGCAGATGCTTCTGCCGAAGATTCTCTTCAATTTCATCCAGTATTTCCTGTGAATCCGCAGTTACATGGTGAAAGTGATAGCCGGCTGTCACATTCATTAAAGGTGTGGACTTTCCTGTCTTGAGATTATCCAGCAATGTTGCCACATCCCGACGGTTTCTAATACGCAGAGGTGCTGACATCTTCCCATAAGCTCTGTGGTTCACCATCACATCCTCTACACTTCCACCAAGATCAACGATCGTCTCAAGCTCTTCACTGATCTGCTCTGTCGTGTGACAGACCTTAAACAGGCGAACTGCTTTTTTTGTTTCATTCAATATATAGCCCCGTGCGGTAGCAATGATCGGATAGCCCTCTGTCCGCAGCAATGCGATATCCTGAACCACCACCTGTCGGCTTACACCGGTATCTCGTCCCAGTGCACCACCGGAAAGCGGTTGGGAAGACTGCCTCATCATGGTTAATATGCGTTTACGGCGCTGAGAGCCTGTCAAAGCTGTAGCCATAGGGCTGGCTGCTCCTTTCTTACTCATAGTATCCGCTCTTTACTCATCAAGGACGCTCAAATGCTTCAGACTGATATCCAGAATCGGGGAAGAATGTGTCAATGCTCCACTGGAAACATAATTCACACCGAGATCCTTCATCAGTTCAATATTTTCTTTTGTGATATTACCGGAGCATTCTGTTTCTGCACGTCCGCCAATCAGCTGTACGGCCTCCTTCATCTGCGCAGGTGACATATTGTCGAGCATGATAATATCTGCACCGGCCTCCACTGCTTCTTTCACCATGTCAAGATTCTCTGTTTCGATTTCAATTTTGCGAACGAATGGTGCATGCATTCTTGCGGCCTCGATTGCCTGCTTTACACCGCCTGCCGCATCAATATGGTTGTCCTTCAACAGCACTCCATCGGATAAATTATAGCGGTGATTTCTTCCGCCTCCGACAAGAACAGCATATTTCTCAAACACCCGCATGCACGGTGTCGTTTTTCTTGTATCTACCAGACAGGTTTTAGAGCCTTCCAGCATATCCGCTACCTTTCTGGTATATGTCGCGATTCCACTCATTCTCTGCAGATAATTCAACGCAGTACGCTCACCGGATAGCAGTACACGAACATCCCCGTGTACTGTTCCCATCAGCTGTCCGTTCGTTACCCTATCTCCATCCTTAACAAGGAAATCAACCTTTGTTTGTGGATCCAGCAGCGTAAATACACGCTCGAATATCTGAAGTCCGGCAATGATACCGTCCTCCTTACAAATAAGCTGAACCTCTCCTTCCTTATAGTCCGGCATAACGGAACAGGTTGTTACATCCTCACCGTTAATGTCCTCCTCTAAAGCAAGACGGATATATTTATCAGCAACAAGCTGCATCGTAATTGGATTCATAAGCTCTTTTTCCTTTCCGGCAGACTGTTATGTTATCAGCTGCTCTTTTCGCAAAAACAAGACTCTCCAGCAGACTGTTGCTGGCAAGGCGATTCTTACCGTGCACGCCGTTACAGCTGGTTTCTCCAACGGCATACAGATGCTGCATGGTTGTCTGTGAATGACTTCCCACATGGATTCCTCCCATAAAATAATGCTGAGCAGGAACCACCGGAATACATTCCTTTGTAATATCATAGCCTTCCTTACGGCAGGCCTCCTGAATATTTGGAAAATGACTTTGTATGGTCTCTTTGGGTACATTTTGAAAAGACAGCCAGACATGCTCCGTTCCATCCTTCTTCATCTCCTCAAAGATAGCCTGAGATACTACATCCCTTGGCAGCAGCTCATTTACAAAGCGTTCTCCCTTTTTATTCAGTAAAATCGCTCCATCTCCCCGGGCAGACTCGGAAATTAAAAAGCTCCGTCCCTTTTTTCGACTATACAGGCTGGTTGGATGAATCTGTACATAATCGAGGTGATCCAGCTGAATCCCATGCTTTTCACAAATGCGCAATGCATCTCCTGTAAGGCTCGGATAATTGGTGGAATGCTCATAAAGTCCTCCGATACCACCTGTCGCCAGCACCGTATCCTCCGCATGGACGCAGACGACCTGCTGCTCCCTTGTTTTCAGTACAATCCCCTTACAAATACCATGCTCAACGAGCAGATCGCACATCAGGGCATGCTCCATAATAGTGATATTTGAACAGCTGCGAACATGCTTTTGCAGAGCTGTCGTTATTTCCTTTCCAGTGATATCCTTATGAAAACAGATTCTCGCACGGGAATGCCCTCCCTCACGGGTATACCGCAGACTTCCATCCTCATTTTGTTCAAAGCGGACACCCAGCCGAAGCAGCTCCTCAATAACCGGTCTGCTCTGTCGAATCATGATGTCAACACTCTCTCTATTATTTTCATAATGTCCCGCCCGCATAGTATCTTCAAAATAGGCGGTATAATCATCTTCATCATGAAGCACACAGATTCCTCCCTGTGCCAGCATGGAATCACATTCCGCCATATCCTCCTTACAGATCATCAGCACACGCATGGTCTTCGGAAGATTTAAAGCTGTATAAAGTCCTGCGACTCCACACCCTACAATAACGGTATCATAATACATATCTGATTGCATGGTTCGCCTCCTTAAGGCGGTTTACGCCGCAAGCTCCAGCATTCGGTTCAAGGTTGCCTTTGATGGCTCTGCGATATCCTCCGCTACAGCTGCACCGTTTTCTCCCGTGCGCAGGACGTGCAGAATACCATCCAGTGTAATCTTCTTCATATCCGTACATACCGGCTCTGTTTTTGGAAAGTAGAATGTCTTCTCTGGATTCTGCTTTTCAAGCTCATAGCGGACACCAACCTCAGTAGCAATAATAAACTCCTTTGCATTGCTTGCTGCAGCCTGCTTCAGAATACCTGTTGTAGAACCGATATAATCTGCAATTGAAAGCACAGCGGCATTACACTCCGGGTGTGCGAGCACTTCTGCCAGCGGATGCTGCTGCTTCAGCTCTTGAATTTCCTGTACTCTCATCTCCTCATGAACCGGGCAGTAGCCCTTTACCAGCATGACATTCTTTTCCTTAACCTGCTCTGCGACATAACGTCCCAGATTTTTATCCGGAATAAATAATATATTCTGATTTGGCAGATTCTTCACGATCTGTACTGCATTGGCTGAGGTAACACATACATCTGACCATGATTTTATCTCTGCTGTTGAATTGATATAGCAAACGACAGCTAAATCCTCATAGCGTGCTCTTACCTCATCAATCTCTGCTTTCGTTACCATGTGTGCCATCGGACAATCTGCGGATGCGTCCGGCATCAGTACCGCTTTATCCGGATTTAATAGCTTTCCACTTTCTCCCATAAAGGAAACACCGCAGAATACCAGCACCTTATTCGTCAGTTTGGACGCTACCTTGCTGAGATAGAAGGAATCTCCTACATAATCTGCTATCTCCTGCACCTGTGCAGGTACGTAATAATGTGCCAGCAATACGGCATCTTTTTCAAGCTTCAGCTGTTTAATTTCTTCCTGTTTTGTCATATCCTTTGATGATACTGTTCCATCTATACAGTATCTTCATCTCCCTTTCTCTTTACCATTATATCTGCCTCAGTATAGCATATATAATGACAGGTGACAAGACACATGTCAGATTATTTGTATAAATGCCGCCTCTGTAAGGTATTGTTCATTGCTAGATATCCTGTATTGTGCCATGAAATGAAGTGCGTTAGAAGAAGGTACGCTTCAGCAGCTCGGATACAAATACGGGAGTGATCGTAGCTGACAGCCTATCTCAGCCATAGCTTTTCTATTTTCTGGTTACAATACATAGTAACCCATATACTATATGTATAAAAGACCTTCTGAATTTATCCTATAATTGTTATCTAATAAATAATGCCTTGCCAAAGCGGGTTATTTCCAAGATACATCGCGTTTCTAAAGAAAAAAATCAAGCCCGTAAAAACGATGACTTGATCCTTCTTTTTTTTGTTATTTTTAAATCAATTATAACCATCCAGATTAGCTATTCTTCCTCAATTCCACCCAGCATTTCCAGCAGACGGTTCAGATCCTCATTGCCCTCATAACGTATGGTGATTTGCTTTTCATCAATGCGCACCTTTGTTTGAAAACGGCTCTGCAAGCGATCCTGCACCTTATCCAGATTGATATCCCGCTGCTTCTTCTCCGGTGCACTTTTTGGTTCATTCATATTTTTTACAAGCGTTTCAACCGCACGCACACTCAGATGCAGCTGGATGGCTTTTTTTGCCACATCCTCAATCTGTGTCGCATCCTTTAACCCAAGCAGTGCACGCACATGCCCCATGCTCAGCTGCTTATCAATAACATACTGCTGGACAGCCTTCGGAAGCTTTAACAGACGCAGCATATTCGCAACATGCTCTCTTGATTTCCCGATTCGCTTCGCCAGCTCTTCCTGTGTATAGTCAAGCTTCTTAATCAGCTTTTCATAGCCCTGTGCTTCCTCAATGGCATTCAAATCCTCACGCTGAATATTTTCCAGCAGTGCGATTTCCATCATTTGCTGATCGTCAAATTCCATTAGAATAGCAGGAATGGTTTTCAATCCTGCAACCTTACTGGCCCGCAATCGACGTTCTCCTGCAATCAGCTCATAGCCCTTAACGGCTTTCTTAACCAGAATCGGTGTGAATACACCATGCAGACGGATGGAATCAGCAAGCTCCTGAATCTTGTCATCATCAAAGTTTTTCCGCGGCTGATACGGATTCGGCTTTACATCCTTCACCGCAACCTCAAACTTGGAATCCTCGTGAACCTCTGTCTTTCCCTGCTGAATATCCTCTAATACATTATTGACGTCTTCACCAAAGATGGCAGACAAGCCCTTCCCAAGTCTTGCACTATTCTCTTTTTTCGGCATTCATCCACCTCCCTATCTGGCTTTCGCTTTCTTATTCATTTTCACAACTTCATTGGATAGCCCGGCATATGCCTTTGCCCCCTCACAGCGAACATCATATTCAAAAATCGACATTCCTCTGGATGGTGCTTCGCTCAGCTTGACATTTCTCGGTATGTAGTTTTTATAAACGCGATCCTTGAAATGCTGACGAACCTCCTGCTGTACCTCAACACTCAGCTTTGTTCGTGCATCATACATCGTAAGTACAACGCCCTCAATCATCAGATTACGATTAAACAGCTGCTGTACCAGACGAATTGTCAGAAGCAGCTGTGTGACTCCCTCCAATGCATAATATTCACACTGTACCGGTATGATTACAGAATCCGCAGCGGTTAAGGCATTCGTATTCAGCAGTCCCAAAGAAGGCGGACAGTCAATGATAATAAAGTCATATTCATCCTTGATCGGCTCCAGCTTATTCTTTAACAGCTCTTCTTTTCCTACTTCAAATTTTACCATTTGCAGATCAGCTCCTGCCAGTGCAATGCTTGCAGGAACAATGTCAATAGGCGGAGACGTCAGTTTTTTTCGGATATCCTCAACCTTATAATCCTCCATAATCAGATTATAAACAGAAAGCTTATCCTCTCCGACCTCTGCACCGACACCCTGTGTGGCATTTCCCTGGGGATCAAAATCGACCAGTAGCACTTTATTTCCAAGGTATCCCAAGCCAGCAGCGAGGTTAATCGATGTTGTCGTCTTTCCTACGCCGCCCTTCTGATTGGATACCGCTATGATTTTACCCATAAGATCATTTCCTTTCTATTTCGGAATGCGAATGGTAATGATTACTTCATCCTCATGTTCCTCTTCGTTTATTTCTGCCGCTGTACCGGCACGATTCACCATACTGACCGCCTGATGGATGGTATTGATAGCGATTTTAATATTTTTGCTGATACCCTTCAGCATCACTTTTTTCTTTTCTTTTTTCGGTTGTGCCTGTTCCTTCAGCATTTTTTCCGTCTGAGCAACCGTCATACCCTTTTTTACGATTTTATCAAGAGCATCATGCTGCTTTTCTTCATCCAGACCAATCAGTGCCCGTGCATGCCGCTCACTGATTTTTTTTGTGCTGACGGCCTCCTGCACATCCTCATCCAGATTCAACAGGCGGATTTTATTCGCAATAGACGACTGGCTCTTGCCAACGCGAAGTGCCAGCTGACTCTGATTCAATCCGGAATACTTCATGATCTCGACATAGGATTTTGCTTCTTCTATCGCGCTTAGATTTTCTCTTTGGATATTTTCAACCAGTGCCATTTCCGCCATCTGCACTTCATTGGCATCCATGATCAGTACCGGAACATCGACAGCGCCATTCAGCTTCAATGCACGAAATCTTCGCTCACCTGCAATAATCTGATATTTTCCATCCATCTCACGAACTGTGATTGGTTGAATCAATCCGTTTTCCCGGATGGATTGTGCCAGATCCATCAGTGCTTCATCATCAAATTCCAGACGCGGCTGATATGGATTCGGCTCCACCAGATCAATATCCACAATTCTTGTATCTTTCATTCTATTCCTCCTCAAAGGGGATTTTTCTTCATCTGTGCAAACGGTCTTGGATACTTTTTCGGTGTCCTTCTCGTCTTTTCAAAAACAAAATTGATCCGCTGTGATCCATCCGACAGCGTATGCACATCCCTCTGCTTCATTTCACACCCCAGAAGTCGAATTGCTTTTTCAGCCAATGCGTATTCTTCGTCCCCATTGGCACCCTTCAATGCGAGAAAGCAGCCCTGCGGCTTCACCAGCGGTATACACAGCTCACTAAGCAGAGGCAGATTTGCCACAGCTCTTGCACTGACGATATCAAAGCTTTCGCGATGATCCTTCGCATACACCTCGGCACGCTCATGCACACAGGTAACATCCTTCAGCTTCAGCTTTTCGCATAATGCATTTAAAAAAGTAATTCTTTTTCCCAGAGTCTCCACAATCGTCAGCTTTAGTTCAGGATATATGATTTTTAACGGTATCCCCGGAAAACCGGCACCTGCTCCGACATCGCAGAAACTTCCCTGTATCGGCATATCAAAGGAAGGCAATATGGAATCCAGAAAATGCTTTTCATAAATCTCATCCGGATCGGTTATGGCGGTTAGATTTATCTTCTGGTTCCATTCGATCAGCATGGATGCGTACTCTTCAAACTGCCGAAGCTGATGCTCCTGCAATATCATTCCGTACTCAGCAAGCACCTTGGAAAAGTCTTCTTTATGAAATATTTTGGACATAGTATCCCTCCAGCACCTACTATTATATCAAAGAACACTCTCTAACTAAACATTTAGTTTGTGAATTTTCCACAGAGTGCCCTATCAAAAGTGTAATCGCTTCATATCTGACAGAAAAAGGGTAAATGGATACCGAAAGCCATGTTACAGCGTTTAAACTGAAGTCTTTGACATGCTATGCAGCCATACATGCTTCATAAGCAGTTAACCTGAAAGATGTCAATCCAGTGGCTCTCATAAAAAAATGAGTATCTACATCATCGTGGTGATAAAGTCCTCCTTTAAATTATCACAGAGAAAATCAAAAAAAACCTCTGACAGCATTTCACATGTGCCAGAGGCTTTATCATTTACTTGTATTTTATCACATCCATTTCTTCTTATCTATGTCTTTGTATAAGATACAAATCTTATGATTCAAATCAAATTACAATACATCATGACAAGCTTTCAATGAACGCTTCGTATTTGAACTATTAACGGAATCTGCAGTTTTTTTCTTTCTACCATATCTGTTGCAGGTTGCCAGTTTGCTTTATCCCTGCTTTTTACATTTTCTGCAATTCCTCCTGATGCTTTCTATATTGTTTCCTGACTTTGCCGGAAGTGATGGTTCTCATGATATCCTTCCAATCTCATCAGTTAAGATAGTTTCAGGCTCCTTATGACATCTTTTTGTTTAGCGGATACATCTCCTGATCTCTGTAACGGACAACAATCTTCTGTTTCGTTCCTCATCAGTTTCTCCTTAAACTCTGCTTTCCCATCAAATCATAGTCCAGCCGGTCATAAGATATAGATCTATTTACTTAACCATCGATATTCAACAGCCGTTCGATTTGTCTACTTGTATTAACATTCAAATTACATTGGAGTTTTCTGTTTTACCAGCTGATATAATCACTTATATCGTTTCCTGATACCTTGTCTGCTGTCACCAGTTCTTCTTCAGGCTTTAACTTCCGATGATCCACACCGTATTTCCGATTTACCGTTAGATTATTATGATATTCAAATAACTTTCTTTTCACTGACGAGCTCCTATACAAGAAACCCTTTCACGCATCAGCATCCTATGACAAGTTCCAGAATAATCTAACTAACAAACTGTCCCATTTTCTCACCGCTCTCTTTTCTTTGGTATTTCTTTTTACACTTTTATTATATTCGCTGAGCGATATCTGTAAAGGCTTGTGGAAAGATTTGCAGAAATTTGGAATAATTGGTAATTTGCCTGTGGTATACTTCTCATAATCTCATTTCTACTGGAATCCCCAAGCGACATTCAGAGTCCAAATTTTCAATGATAGGCAGGTGGTGTAACGATAATCTTTATTGTTTTATATGCCTGATTTCCATGCCCGTCATACGCAGATATATGAATATTATGAACACCAATAGCATCCTGATCAAAACTACAGGTCTGATTCCTTTCATCACAGGTATATTCATAATAGCGGTATGCTTTATCCCCATCTTTTTCCTGTAAATCAAATTTCACCTTATCATAGGCTCGAACATCATAAACCTCCAGGTAATCACTTAATCTAAAATTGGGATCGCTTTCTATTTTTTTCGGTCCCGTATAGTTTATAATCGGAGAATCCCTGTCAATAATTGTCAAATTGAAAGCCCGGCTTGTTTTATACCCATTGCAGCTAACCGTTACCGTAAGCAACTGTTCTTTATTGATAATTGAGTCATCATAATGAAACAGGACAGTCGCATCCTTGGCAGAGGAATCTAATTCTACAAAATCTTTCTCAGCCAGTGACTCTCCCCAAAGTATTTCTCTTGGGCTATCTTCCTTAATGAAATGAATAGCTTCTTTTATACCTCTCATCCACGTTGCATAGCAAACAACACCCAAAGCCATACAAAGGAATAAGATAAAAAGAATACTCGACTTTTTTTTCATAATGTACCTCCAAAACGAATCCATCCTGGCTCTTCTTCAAATTTAAACTTCCGATGATTTTCCTTCGTTCCGTTTCTCGTTAATTATGATGATAGCTGAATAGCTTTCTGCTTACTGACAAGCACCTATACAAGAAGCCCTTTCATACTGTAGCTTCCTATGACAAGCTCCAGAATAATCTAACTAGCTAGCCTTCCCATCTTCTCACCGCTCTCTTTTCTTTGTAATACCTTGTACACGCTTATTATACAACGATACATATATGCAAAAATATGAAAAAGGTTTTGAATGCATTTGAAGGTCTATGGAATGTTCCGTGCCCTTACTCTATAAAATTATGAAAAGTGCTTAATACCTCTGCTTTTTTTGATCTGGAAATCGGCAGATGAATGGATGGCAGCATGACCATATCATTTTCAATTTTCAAAATATATGACATGTTTACGAGATAGCTGACATGAATCCAAAGAAAATTATAGACCTTAAAATCCTCATAGGCATCCTTCATGTTCTTCCGTTCACGAAACTCTCCTCGCCGGGTATGATATACAAGCAGCTTATCTTCCTTCTCAATGTAGTATATATCGCTGATTTTCAACGGAACCTTTACATTATTATAAGAGAACAGATATTCATCCTGATTACGAATCAGCTTTTGTATATAGGGCAGAATTCTCTCCATTTCCCGTTGCATATGCTTGCGTTCCACATAAAAGATACGGGCAAATGGTAGAATCTGTTGTTCAGACGGACTGAGTTTGGTCTTGGTATAGATGATGATACGCTGAGGCTTATTCAGAACAAAGGATTGTGTTACTCTTGGAATCTCCATTTTCTCATGGAAAATCACGACATGAAATTCCTTTTCCGCCTCCGCCTTAGCAAATTGGGATATTTTTTTGAAGCAATAGAAGCAGCAGTCCTCCTCCTGCAGCTTCTGCGCAAGAGAAAACATGATATTTTTCGCAGCCTCTTCATTTTCCAATATCGCTATTCTCAGCATACGTATCACCCCCATGTTGTTATATATTACAATTCCTTATAGGTACACAATTCAATTTGATATTGTTGCAGCAAAGAAGCCGCTTCTTCACTGCACAGGATTTCCAGCTCCTTCATGCGTTTCAATGAATATGAGGTTGTTTCATACAAAAACTGATCCATATAGGCAGGATGACACATCAGATCGATCACGCCATTCTCTGCAATCGTTTCCAGTATTTTCTTTAATGATGCTAAGGATGCCCCATCGTCATAGAAATCCATAGAAAGCTGGGCATGCGGAAAGGATACGGGATATGCAAAGCCGCCGCGAAATGGCAATGCATATTCCTTATATAGTCTTTCTACCACCTTCTGCAGCTTTGTGGTTGTATGAATATGATGATGGGAGTCCAGATGGTCAATCCGAATTCCCTGTGCCAGCACATAGTCGATCTGTGCCTTTAATTCCTCGTACATTTCTTCTTCGCAACAGCCTGCAAGCTCTCCCTGCTTATGGAAATAGCCGGTTTCCGTAACCAGGGTTTTGTGCGTGGATAGCAGCGGGCGATAACAGGTAAGATTCAGATGTACGCCAACCGCCATATCCGGATGTTCATGGTACAGCGCTGCCGCATGGGCAAAGCCGGGCATGTTCGCCATAATTGATGTTGAGGTGACAATACCGTCCTCCATCGCCTTCAGAATACCGTGATTAACCGCCTCACTGAAGCCGAAATCATCCGCATTTACAATCAATTTTCTCATTTGCTTCTCCTCCTTTATACAGCTTTATTATACGCCGATTGAAAGGCAGAGTATATGAAAATCAACGGTTGTTCAGCATTGCATATTTATATGCCAGCATAATTATCTGATCTGCATGACTGCCAATAACCGGAATGCCGTGTCCGCCTGCCACAATATCCGGATGCAGCTGCAGCTTCCAGAGCTTTAGAAAGCTTTCCAGCAAACGGGAGCCGTCATAAGCCATATCCCCCTTCCAGCCGGTATATGCTTCTTCTCCGGTTTCACCATCCGCAAAAAACATATCGCCACTAAAAAGAAGTACTTCCTCATCCAGCGTCAAGTAATAAATCATGGAGCCATTGGTATGCCCCGGCATACGCAGTGCATGGATACGCAGACCTCCTGCACAAATATCCATATCCTCCTTCATACAAACATCCGGATGACACGGCGGCATTACGTGATTGGTAAACGGACTGTTTGAACCGAAATTTCCGTCCGACATACTCTTTTCATCACCAGCACCAACGTAAACCTGTGCTCCCTTGCTTTGAAACCAGGAAGCGCTTCCCGCATGATCATCGTGACCGTGCGTCAAAAGGACATGTGTGATGTTGTCTTCGGGTATATTCCAGAAAGCCATATTCTGCCGTATGATATCCAGAGCATCATAACGCCCGCAGTCAATCAGGATGTAGCCGCTGTCATGCTGAAGAGCATAGACATTTCCCAGCTTTCCATATACGCCTCCGGAAAGAAGATACAGGTGTTTTCTTAATTTCATTTACATTACCTCCTTCATCTCTGCCATACAAGTGTAAGGGAGCAGTCTCTATCGTTAAGGAAAGTATAGCATATTCCAAGCTCATACTGCGACTTAATTTCAGTGTGCAGTAAAGCCTGTGTCTTTTCTTTCCACTGTTTTATGTAATCTTTCCCTGCATGCAGTCCTTGGTATCCGAATAATGTTACATATACAAAACGATAACGGTCAGCTGTTTTGCAAAGCATGTAAAAGAACCGCCGTTTCCAGCCGTTCTTCTCTTTGTTTATTCTACGGTTTCTCTCCATATTTTTGCGCCGAGAGCCGTAAGCTTTTCATCAATATGTTCATATCCGCGTTCGATATGATAGATGTTGTGAATCGTTGTCACACCATCCGCAATCAGACCTGCAATCACAAGACAGGCCCCGCATCTTAAATCTGTTGCATAGACCTCGGCACCGGATAACGGTGTTGGTCCGTTGATAAAGGAGCTCGGTATCATCACATTGATGTTTGCCCCCATCTTGTTTAACTCCTGACAGTGCTTAAACCGCTCTGTATAAATCGTTTCCGTTACAATCGACTGTCCCTGTGCCTGTGTCAGCAATGCTGTCAGCGGCTGCTGAATGTCTGTCGCAAAGCCCGGATACGGCAGCGTCTTGATATCCGCAGCCTTTAAGTCCTTGGAAGCGCGAATTACTACATTATCCACACCGATTTCCAAATCCGTTCCGATTTCCTTCAGTTTGGAAAGTAGTGCCTCCAAATGATGCGGGATAATATTGTCGATGCGTACTTCCTTTGCGGCAGCTGCGGCAAGCACGATATAGGTGGCTGCCTCGATTCTATCCGGAATAATCTCATGGAAACAGCCGGCCAGCTGATCCACGCCATCAATCGTGATGACGTTTGTACCCGCACCGCGGATATTGGCTCCCATTTTATTCAAAAGGGTTGCCACATCAATAATTTCCGGTTCCTTTGCGGCATTCTCAATCGTCGTTCTCCCCTTCGCATGAACGGCAGCCATCATAATGTTAATGGTCGCTCCCACACTGGCGATATCCAGAAAAATCTTGGTTCCAATCAGCTGTGGTGCATCCAGAATATAAGAGCCGTGATCATACCGGATTTCCGCTCCCAGGGCTTCAAACCCCTTTAAATGCAGATCAATCGGTCTGGGTCCCAGATAACATCCCCCCGGCATTTTGATTTCCGCATGCCCGTATTTTCCCAGCAGTGCTCCCATGAAATAATAGGAAGCACGAAGTTTATTTACAGCGTCCTGTACCAGAGGACGATTTTCCATTGCGGTTGGATCAATAACAATGGTATCAGAAGAACGGATGTCCACCAGAACACCCAGATCTCTCAGCAGTACAGACAGGGATTGTACATCAGATATTTCAGGAACTCCACAAATAGTAACTGGTCCATTTGCCAGAATGGCGGCCGGGATCAGTGCAACGGTAGCATTTTTTGAACCGCTGATTCTTACTGTCCCCTCTAATGCATGCTTTCCTTCAATTTTTATAACTTCTTCCATGACAATTCTCCTTCCAGTATTACTATTTTATTGTGATTTACTGTTCGCGTGATTCTTTACAGGCGCAAAAGTGCATTATTATTATAAAGCATTTCAGGACAGATATCTATATAAAAAGAAAAATCTTAAGAACTTGCCATTTCCTGCACAGGAATCCGCTGTGCATCTTAAAATATTCCCGATTTTTTCCCATTTAATTAGTAAATGCATGTCTTTTTTGGTATAATACGAAATAGTGGGTTGAAAAGGAGTGGAACGATGAAAGAAGTGGCATTTGATAATGACAAGTATTTAAAACTGCAATCCAAGCACATCTTGGAACGTATCAGCAATTTTGACAATAAATTATATCTGGAGTTTGGCGGAAAGCTGTTTGATGATCACCATGCTGCCAGAGTTCTGCCAGGATTTCAGCCGGACAGTAAACTGGAAATGCTCCTCGAACTGAAAGAGGAAGTGGAAATCGTCATCGCGGTTTCTGCGAATGATATAGAGAAAAACAAGATACGAAGCGATATGGGAATCACCTACGATGTTGAGGTACTTCGTCTGATTGACGCATTCCGTGATACCGGGCTGTATGTTGGCAGTGTTGTCATCACACAGTATGCGAATCAGGCATCCGCAGATACCTTCAAGGCACATCTGGAGCATCTGGGTGTCCATGTATATCTGCATTATCCAATCGCAGGATATCCAAACAATATACCTTTGATCGTATCCGATGAAGGCTACGGTAAGAATGAATACATAGAAACGACAAAGCCGCTGATTGTTGTAACGGCACCGGGACCAGGTTCTGGAAAAATGGCGACCTGCCTGTCTCAGCTGTACCATGAGCACAAACGCGGAATCAAGGCGGGATATGCGAAATTTGAAACCTTCCCAATCTGGAACCTTCCGCTGAAGCATCCGGTGAATCTGGCTTATGAGGCTGCAACCGCGGATTTAAATGATATCAATATGATTGACCCGTTCCATCTGGAGGCCTACGGGGAAACGACTGTCAACTATAACCGTGATGTAGAAATTTTCCCGGTTCTGAATGCCATGTTTGAAAAAATACTCGGTACAAGCCCTTATAAATCTCCAACGGATATGGGGGTGAATATGGCCGGCTACTGTATTGAGAATGATGAGGCCGCCAAGCGTGCCAGCAGTGATGAAATCATTCGCCGTTATTATAAAGCCAGAGTAGATTATAAAAAAGGACACACGAGTGAAGATACCATCAGTAAAATTGAAATCATCATGTCACAGGCGAATATTCAGCCCAAGGAGCGAAGCGTAGTAAAACCGGCGCTGGAAAAATCTGAGGAAACGGATGCACCGGCTGTAGCGATTGAGCTGCCGGACGGACGAATCGTGACAGGAAAAACCACCTCTTTGCTGGGGGCAAGCTCTGCGGCTTTGCTGAATGCTTTGAAGGCACTGGGAAATATCAATGATGAAATTCCGTTGATTTCCCCGAATATCATCGAGCCGATTCAGAAGCTGAAGGTGAATTCTCTGGGAAATCATAATCCGAGATTGCATACGGATGAAATTCTGATTGCACTCTCCATCAGTGCTACCACCAATCCGGTATCCCACCTTGCTCTGCAGCAGCTGGATAAGCTGAAGGACTGTGAGGCACACAGTACTGTAATTCTGTCTCAGGTGGATGCAAATACCTTCCGCAAGCTGAATGTCAATCTGACATGCGAGGACAGATATCAGACGAAAAAGCTATACCACAGATAATACAGGCAGTCCCTTCGGACTGTCTCAGACTGTTGACAAAGTGACTGTCGACAGTCTTTTTAAAATCTGATAGAATATCTGTGGCAGAAACGTACTTCATAAACCCAAAAATAGTCGACGTTTCTGCCATTTATTATGCCAAAAATGATATA